>JAFAGX010000032.1 GCA_019237515.1 Acidobacteriaceae bacterium | reverse complement strand
CGACATTCACGAAGCGGATTGCACCCTGGACATGAACGACATGGCGCGCAAGATCACAAACAAGACCCGACTGGTTGCGGTAGGCTTTGCCTCGAATGCCGTCGGCACAATCAATGACGTTCAGCGCATTGTGCAGCTTGCCCATGCTCACGGTGCGCTCGCCTATATCGATGCAGTGCACTACGCCCCGCATGGACCGATCGACGTACGCTCGCTGGACTGCGATTTTTTAGTTTGCTCCACCTACAAATTCTTTGGGCCCCACATGGGTGTGCTCTTCGGTAAGCGGGACCATTTGCGACGCCTGCAACCCTACAAGCTGCGCGCCAACACCGATGCCATTCCCAATCGCTGGGAATGGGGCACTTTGAATCATGAGTGCATAGCCGGGATTACGGCTTGCGTCGAGTATCTTGCTGATCTCGGTCGACACGTAACTTCCTCCACCGCTAACCGCCGTCAAGCTATTGACGCCGCGTACCAGGTCATCCGCGCACATGAGCATGAGTTGATGGACAAACTCATTCGTGGGGTTTTAAAAATTCCAGGGCTGAAGCTTTACGGGATCAAGGATCCGGCGCATTTCGATAAACGGTGTCCAACAATCGCCCTGCGCATTCAAGGTCACACGCCGCTTCAGTTGGCGAACCGCCTTGGGGAACATGGAATTTTCACCTGGGATGGAAACTACTACGCCGTGAATGTAACCGAGCGCCTCGATGTCGAGAAGGATGGTGGATTCTTGCGGATCGGGATCGCGCACTACAACACGTCGGAAGAAATTGAGCGCTGCCTGAATATTTTAAGAACGATCGTAAGCGGTTAGCTAAGCGGCCCGCGGCAGAACTTCACCGAACAAAACTCCGTCTCGGATGCCTTCTACTCGGGCCAATAACCATCGGTTCGGCTGGAGATTCTCATCCAGGCGCAACTTGAGATAATTGTCTGTCAGTGCCTCAGTACCCGCCGTTCTCCCGCCGAGAGCTTCCAATTGATTTGTTCTCGCATCGCCGCATGATTTCAACGTAATCGCCTCAACCGTTTTGCCCACGAGCGAGCGCATAAACATGAGTTTTTTCTGGGCACCAGCTTCCCTCAACGCCTGATTTCGATCTCGGGCGATCCGCACAGAGACTTGGTCCCGCATTTCAGCAGCGGGCGTTCCCGGACGCGGTGAATAAGTAAAAACATGCAGATACGTCAGCGGCAAGGCTTCCACCATTCGCCGCGTCTCTTCAAAATCCGCATCCGATTCTCCGGGAAATCCCACCATGACGTCAGCGCCAATCGCCGCATATGGCAGGGCAGCGCGTATGCGCTCGATCTTTTCGCGATAGTGCCAGGGTCGATATTTCCGGTGCATCCCGCGCAGGACTCGGTCGCTGCCAGATTGCATCGGAACATGCGCATGTTTTGCGATACGTGCTGACTTCGTAATCAGTCCGATGAGATCATTATTCCAATCCATCGGCTCCACCGAACTAATCCGCAACTTCTCGAGTGATGTGTGCTCAAGGATCGCGCTGATGAGGTTCGGCAACGTGTCCTGCCTTCCAAGATCTCTGCCCCATCGGCCAAGATTGATTCCCGAGATGACTACCTCGCGATAACCAGCCGCAACCAGCGAATCCACTTCTTCAAGAATTCGCGACAACGGCAGCGACCGGCTGTTCCCACGAACGTAGGGAATCACGCAAAATGAACAGCGGTTATCGCATCCATCCTGCACTTTGAGATTGGGTCGAGTGCGTTCGTTGGCAGCATCGAATACAGGCGCAGCAAGCAATTCCGTGTGTGCAAAAATATCGGAAACAAAGATCGGCCGCTCGTCCATCGTGAGTCGGTCATCCAATTGTGCGAGCGGTACAAATGTGCGGCTCGCAATTTCCGCCAGGTGATGTTTATGAGAGTTTCCGATCACCTGGGCCACACCGGGCAACGCCGCAATCTCTTCTGGAGCCCGCTGCGCATAGCACCCAGTCACGACAATTTGACAATTTGGATTTTCGCGATGAATTCGACGAATGGCGGCACGAGCGTCGTTGTCGGCCGCTGCGGTTACTGTGCAGGTATTGAGTACGACGACTTCGGCTTCACACGCCCGCTCCGCTCGATCCAGGCCCCGTTCCCGAAACTGTTGCTCAATCGCGGCCCCATCGGCTTGCGTCGCACGGCATCCGAAATTCTCGACGTAGAAGCTTCCCACATTTCTATAGTATCGCGAACTCGGCGACACTCGTTGTCTGACCTCGAAGTTAGCAGCAAAGCAATCCTCAATACCGTGAGATCTGTATTCCGCGAATATCGAACTCGTATTTTTTCTTGGAAACAAAAATTCATGACAGATTCACCCCGAGCGCAATCGAATGTCTATACTGGTGGACACTATGAGACAGAAGCACAACGAATCCGGAGCCGATCCGAACGCGCCTGTCAAACGGCGTATTTTGCTGGTAGATGATGATGCGGCGGTGCTGCTGACATTGAAAGCCGTACTGGAACTAAATCAATTCCACGTCGATGCGGCAAGCTCTACCGCAGAGGCGGTAGAAAAGCTTCACTCAGGCATTTATCACATGGTCATCACCGACGCGCGCATGGATCACGAGACGGCGGGCTTGGAAGTGATTCGCGCGGCCCGCAGGCAGCCTTATAATCCGGCCACCGCGCTGCTGACCGCATATCCCCCGACCGGCGGCGACTGGCACGAAGCGCAAACCTTGCTCGTCAAGCCCATAGGCACAGAGGATCTGCTGCGGCAAATCGAAGCCTTGCTGGTTCGACACGAAGATGAAAAACACTTGCTCGCAACCATGCACGAAGGCAAGGACGTTCGTACGGCCGAAGTCCGCGAACGCCGCAGATCCGTGATCTGAAGCTCGTCACTCGAATCTAAGAAACGCTAGGCTGAGGCGGCTGTCCGCTTTCCCTGAAAACATTCCCGGCACAATACGGGACGGCCTTGCGTCGGCTTGAATGGCACTGTGGTCTCCTTGCCGCACTGGGAACAAACGGCACGAGTTTCCACTCTGCGGAACCGGGGTCTTTCGGGTACTGCGCCCAGCACCGGAACCCGTTTAGCCTTGCACGCCTTGCAGCGCTTGGGCTCGTTCTTGAATTGTTTGTCGTGAAAGAACAACTGTTCGCCAGCGGTGAAGATGAACTCTGTACCGCAGTCCATGCATTTCAGAATCTTGTCCTGGAATTCCATCGAGGATGCTCTCCCTTCGCCCACTGCACACCTAGGCTAGGCGGTGAAATGCACCGCCGGGCGCAAGAATGCGCAGACCCTTGCCTTCATCCCCTCATAGAAACTTCGGAAACAGCCCCTGGATCGGCCCCACCATGCTAGAAGAGCATGGTTACTGCTACTTCCCGCACATGCCGTACGACGAAACCGCATTCCCCCGAGTGCGGCTAAAAAAAAGGAAAGAGGCCGCATCCCACACTGCGGCCTTTTTGACTACTCTTGTTCTTTTCGTGCTTTCTTCCGGCTGCGTTTGCGCGCCAAAGCTTCCTTGACACGTTTCTTCTCGCCGGGTTTTAAATAAAATGAGTGGCGCTTAACCTCCTTGATGATGTCTTCCTGTTGCACCTTTCTTTTGAAGCGGCGCAACGCATTTTCAAGGGATTCGCCCTCTTGTAACCTGACCTCTGCCAACGAAACTACACCCCCAAACTGGACCCGGTTGGGACTCGATAGTTATTGCAAAGGACGCCTCACAAGTCAAGCGAAGTTATGCGCCTAGCGCTATCACGTCCGACCGTCCGTTCAGAAACTCAGCCTCATGGCTAACTGAATTTCTCGCGGAGGGAACGAATTCATGATCTTTAGGGGATTCGAAGGTATTTGATAATGTCCGGGGAAGTAGTTGATTCCAATGTTGTTACTGATCTTTACAAAGTATGCCGTGTTGCTCTCCAGTCCGTCCTCGGTGATTTGAGCCAGTCCATTGTTCCGATTGAAAAGATTGAACGACTCCCCAATCAGGTCCAACTTCAACCGGTCATGAATGTATAGTCTGCGCGTCAGGCGTAGATCCATGGAAGCGTAGTCGGGTCCGAGGAAGGAATTCCGAGCAGCTCCCGGAAGCCGGTCATTCATGTCATTGCCGTCCTGATTCGGATCACCGGCGACCATCACGTTCACAGGCCTGCCGCTCCCGAATGTGTAAACTCCCGCGATTTTCCAATCGTTGAAAATCTTCCCAAAAAATTCCTGCCCGCGATGAAACGGCTGTGGCTCCGCGATCCAGGAAAACACAAACCGATGGCGCTGGTCAGTCACGCTGTTGCCGCGCTCGGAATTCGGAGCAGAAGAATTTTGCACGAGCGCAGGACGCCCAGCCACAAGCGCATCCTGCCCGTCATCGATCGCGTGCGCGTACGTGTAGGCAAGTCGGAAATACACGCCGCTGGTCATCTGGCGCCGGACTGAGAGGGTCCCGGCGTGATAGACGCTCGAGGCGGCACTTTCAAAAACGTCAATCGCGCCAAGTTGCGGAACCGGACGAGCCAGGGGATTGATGCACGGTGGCCAAGGGCATGTAAAAGACGGAACCATCTGCCACGTCGAAAACGACGGAACGTCATAATACGTCCCGAGAAAGTTCACACCCGAACTGTCGTAGACCGGATATTCGACGTTCACTGGCGGTGGCAGATTCACATCGCGTGCGCGAATCAGGTCGATGCCATGCACGTACATATAAGAGGTGCCGACCGCGACCCGATGCGCAACCTCCCTCTCTATCTCTAGACTCGCCTGTTCAACCTTCGGAGTCTTGAAATTCGGAGAGAATGAAGAAATCCCTGCCTGCGCAAACTGCGCAAGATTCTTAGGAAGTGAACACGAAGCTGCACTGGGAGGGCAATTCACCACTGCATTCGGGTATTGGGGAAAGATTTGGTGACCGTAGTAATCGGAATTCTCCAAAAACAGATTCTGCGACGAAATCCCGTTGTCGGTTGCAATGGTAGACGTATAAATCTGCGGTATTCGCGTATAGAACCATCCATATCCACCGCGGATCACCACCGGCCGCGCATTCCCGATGGAGTACGCCCACCCAATGCGAGGCGCAAAGTTGTACGGCTCGTAAGGAATCTTGCCAGAGTCCGCCCATAGTGGATTGCTCACCAACCCTTTGCGCGTAAATGTCTGCAAGTCATAGCGCGCTCCAAGGCTGAGTGCCAAATGATTGGTTACCCGAATTGAATCCTGCACAAACCCGGCATATTCATTCGTGTCAGGATGTGACACCGCTGTTCCAAGATTCTGAATGTAATATTTCGGAACTTGGTGAGCATACGCGCGCAACGGAGTTAGCTCGAGACCCGATTCCATCGGCTGGAATGTGAAAGGGTTCACCTTGATTGGATCAAAAATGTACTCTCCGCCAAATTGTGACGGGAAGAGATTGTAGATCCATGTAAGCAGCGCATCGCCGCCGAACTTCCACGCATGGCGTCGTCCTTCGAGACTGACGGTTTCAGTTATATGCAGGCGATGCTCGCGTGTCTGCCGCGGAAGAATCGACGACCTGCCAAAGCCGTCGATCACATCTTCAATTCGCGTAAGCGGCTCGCTGCTGTTGCTCCAGGATTGCTGCAAATCGCGCGAGAACTGTGCCCGCAGATGGCTAATCAATTTCCAGGACAGTGCGCTGGTCAAAGAAATCGACCCACTCTCGGTGGCTACTTGCTCCTGGCCATTGTCGCTGGTTGCGAACGTCGTCAGCGGACTCGCCGGATCGAGGAAAACATTGTTCTCTCCCCAGTAGCGCGACGTACTCAAACGGGCTGATAACGCCTCATGCGGTGTAAGCGCGACATCGAGTTTAAAAAATCCCGTGTTGCCGAGCATCCTCGCAGGGTAAGAACCGGCTAGGCCCGTCAGCTTATTTGCGGCCGTAAATACCAACGCCATGTCGCTGTCTTCATAATCGCCGGGAGTATATGGCCCGAGCCCGGGTTGCGGAGTGACCTGCGACGATCCATTCAAGAACCGGACCACAATTGGCACATGAAAAATGTGTTGATCGAATCCGGCAAAGAAAAATGTTCGGTTCCTCTGAATTGGCCCGCCCAGCGTAAACCCGAACTGCTGCCGTTCTTGCCGCGGTTTGAAATTAAGGTATGGATGTGTGGCACCAAACCCGCTGTCACGCAGGAAATAAAAATCGCTCCCATGAAGCTGATTCGACCCCGACTTCGTGACCACGTTGACCACTGCGCCTCCGGAACGCCCTAATTCGGCACCGTAGGTGTTGGAAGAAACTCGAAACTCCTGCACCACTTCATTCGAGAACTGATACGGAGCGCGATAGCGGCCACGAGCTTCCGAGAAAAACGCATTATTC
>JAFAGX010000597.1 GCA_019237515.1 Acidobacteriaceae bacterium | reverse complement strand
ATGGTTTTCGTGGAGCAGCACGGTGATCTCCCGGTCTCGGGCGCTCAGCACGACGTCAACATGTTGCTTGATAAGCAGGCGAAGACGCTGTTCGGGATCAGCGACACGGCGAACCGGATCCAGAATCTGAGTTTGTGTCAGATCCATGGCGTGGTTCATCAGATCAAACAGAATCTCGTCTTTGCTTTGAAAGTGATGGTACAGACCACCTTTGCTGAGTTTGAGAGCGGCAGCGACGTCGCTCATGGATGTAGCGTCGTATCCCTGCTGCTGGAAAAGCCGGGCCGCCACGCGCAGCATTTCCTGGCGCGGCTCAATAACGGTGTCTCGGCTCATGCGGCAATCAATATACACCTGGAATCAATGCGGAGCGAATTTCAAGCATCCTGCGTCTCCTCGGGCAAAGTGTGAAAAATGTTGTGGAAAATGCGGATGATTCTCCGCGCGCGTTTACAACTGTTTAACAATTCAGTCGCTTGCTGATGCTTGCAAGTTCAGTCCTGCTGCTGTTGTTTGCACCGAAAAAGGGCGTTGACATTTCAGGCACAGATGTTAACTTGACTTCCGTCGACGGCTGAAAGGGTTGACCAAATAAAATTTAGTCAGTCCGAAGTAGGCTGGGTGATTGGTTCGGCAGGGCAACCTGTTGAACATCCGAACCCGAAAAAACCAACGGCTCTGCGAGGAGAAGTTGGGGTTTGGAACTGCGAAAGCAGTGTTCACATCAAGGGCTGTGACGGTGCGTGCCTCCACGCTGTGGGTTCCCTCGCAGGAACAGGCGGCTAGAGCATAACCAATGTCACAGCCTTTTCCATTTGCGGTGAACACGCCGTCCCAGGCTGTCCGACTAGCCCAAGTTCAGCAATACTTCTGCGCCCTCCGTGGTTCACGCCTTTGATTGATACAGCGCCGCCGACGATCCCACCCACTCCATGTTCTTGTTGTGATCGACTCCCATCATGGCGCCTCGCCCCATCCGAACGATGCTCATTACTGGGAGCAGTTCGTCCACCCAGATGTACATCATGCGAATCTCGGCCTTGGTTAGGCCAAACGGGGTATCAATCATCGGCTCAAAATGGATTTTCTCTTGAAGTATATATTGCGAGCGTTGGTCCGGCGGGATTGCGGCAATGTCTTCCGTTGTCGGATGAATGATTACGCCGAGACCCGCAAATGAGAACAGCGGTTTTAGTACGTAATTCTGGAAATCGTGGGGAATATGCTCGATACGATCCAGGAACTTCGTTTTAGGTACGGACTCATGTCGCAAGTAAGGCAGCGAGAACTTACTTATGCGGAAATACCAGTTCGGATGACCCGCCCATTCAACATCGAGTTCTTCGTCAAACCTGAAGTTTAACTTTATGTTTTTTCGGATCAGCTCATCTACGATCGCGCGATTGTAAATCCGAAGGATGGGAATCTGCTTGCCGCCCCTGTCGTAAGACAGCGTTCGGCCATGCTTCTGAACCTCGGTGATCGCAATGGTCGGAATGCCCAATAGTTTTTCGGTCAATAGAAAGTCGGGTCGTGTTTTCTGGTGCAGGGGATCGATCTCCATCAGAATCACGTTTTCAGGATCGTGGCCGGCGAGAATCGCCTTGCTTAGTAGATCTTTGTAAGCGTCCCCATCCAACCCGGCATACAAGTACCGCAAATCCTTATCGAGTTCGAAAATCTCTATGTAAAGCTGGGACAACATCGCCTGGTAGGCATAAAGAGAAGGGAAGCCCTGCAACTCGACCAGCTTAGGCTGTAGCCTACCAGCGGCATCGCGAGCCAGACCGAAGTCCACTTGGACAAACATCGGGTGCTGCGCCTCGTTGGGAACATTGAACTCCGGAGGGATCGCGGCATCGGAAGCCTTGCGATATTGCGGAGTGTCAAGTTGCTGGATCAGTTCCTTTCCGAATTGCGCCATTTCGTCCAGTAGTTCCTTCGGTAAAAAACACGGAGTCTCGGAAACCCGGAATTGCATGGGCGCGCCAGACCGTGCTTCTATCGCGTTCAGCAGTCGCTGGTATTTTTGCGCTGTGAATTGCTGGTTGAATTGCTTGCGCAGAGAAGGAATCATAAGGCAGAGTGCGACTTCCGTTGTACCGGAAAATCATTTTACAACTGGCATCCTGAGCGGTGCGATGGCTTCACCTCGTAATGCAATCGCGAAGTTACGGAGGCCGTGCGCGGTGCTCGCCAGCGAGAACCTCAGCACGCACTAGGCGCACAGTCTGAAGGCAGGGCATCCTAACCTCGTGCAGGTGTATGGCGTGCGGAGGGGGACCAGATGAAAGTGTTGGTGGTGGAAGCAGAAGAAGCAACCTTGAAAGCCACGGGTATTATGCTCAAAAAACTAGGCTACGAGGTCGGATTGGCGGCCAACTGCGCCGAGGCCCTGCGCGTCTACACCAACGAGGGACCTCACGAAGTTGTTCTCATCGCTTTGAAATTCGTACGCGGTTCGAGCGCAGGCGGTAGCAAATTTATTGATGCTCTGCGT
>JAFAGX010000596.1 GCA_019237515.1 Acidobacteriaceae bacterium | reverse complement strand
TTCTTTCCCCAGGACCAGAACTTTGACCCGAGCTCGATCGGCTTTTGCAATGTCCCAACGACATTTTCCGGGTGCCACTCCTCAGGCCTTCCCATCACCTTGTTGGCACCGACGCCCACTGGGTCGTCGGCTTTCTTTTCGCAGATCGGAGCCACCTCGGGCGACCCGCGCCACCGCGTCGATAGCAACAATCAGGTGATTGACAGTTTTTCATGGAAACTCAACAAGCATGATGTGAAGTTCGGTGGTGAATATCACCGCACCAGCATCCAGCAGTACTTCGATAAGTATTCGCGAGGCCGGGTTCGGTTCGGGGCATTCGGCGCCACTGGCGCGCTTAGCGACCTCGGCGCGCTAGAGGATCTGCTGCAAATGATTCCTGAGTCATCGGCCTTTGGAACCTTCGACTATACGGGGAACACACTCCGTCATACCTCGCAAAATGGCTACGGTTTTTACGTTCAGGACTCTTTCCGCGCGACCTCGCACATTGTTCTGAACTATGGACTGCGCTGGGATTATTACGCTCCGGTGACCGAGAAGAACGATCTGTTTTCGGATTTCATTCCGACTTCGGCCACCACTGGTAATCTGGTGAGGGTCGCGCCTGGCGGCCTGTCAAGTTTATACAAGCCCGATTACAGAGACTTCTCTCCACGAGTCAGTATCGCCTGGGACCTCACCGGCAAAGGGAAGTCAGTCGTTCGTGCGGGGTATGGCTTGTTCTTCGATGCCTTCTCGCAGGACATGGCGCTAGGTCACTTGCCGTACCCCACCTTCTTTGCACCCGGGCCCGCCTATAACAACATTGGTCCCTCCCCAATTCAAATGGCGAACATTAACACGGCTGCCCTCAACGCCAATGGCGTTTATGTCGGTGGCAACGTACCGCTGTATGGAACTCCGGGTTGCACCGTGGAATGCGATATTTTCTCTTTTGACCGAAACATCAAAACTCCTTACATCGAGAATTACAACTTGAATTTCCAACAGCAGCTTTCTAGCAAAGTATCGCTGCAGGTTGGGTATGTGGGATCGCAAGGGCACCGCCTCTTCCGATTTTTCGATATAAACCAACCCAGCCAAGCAACGATTACCGGTTGCGACTTAGGCCTGATTGCGGGCTGCACGCTCGGTATCAATGATGGGACGGTGCCCCGAGTTTTCGGAAACGGCGGCGTTGGCGCGGTTTACATCTTCCAGGAAAATTCCCTCGGTACATCCAACTACAATTCGCTGCAAACCAGCTTGCGCATAAACAATTTTCATGGATTCATGTCCATCGTGAATTACGTGTGGTCCAAGTCGCTGGACAACTCGAGCGATGGCGAAGATTTCATTCCGAACGCGGCTCAGCCCCAGGATAGCCATAGCCCCCAAAACGAATATGGCCCTTCAAATTTCAACGTTCCGAACCGGTTCGTGTGGGTTGCCGGATACGAGTTGCCGCACATGGATGGTGGTTGGGCGCGCCTCAGAAATGGTTGGGGATTCGACAGCACGGTGAACCTGCAGAGCGGCCAACCCTTCACCTTGAATTACAACGGCGAGGACGACTACAGCGGCGGAGGGGATTTGTATGACCGCCCGGACGTTGTGGGTCCTATCGTCTACGACAAACGCAACCCTTCCAATTTCCTGCAGCTCAGTTCCTTCGCCATGCCATGCACGGAGGCAGCTGGCAAGTTTTCAGGCGGCGCAGCGGACTGCGTGCCTGGAACGCGGCATTATGGCAGCCTGCGCCGCAATATCCTCACTGGGCCTACCTACAAGCAATGGGACTTGGCAATCTACAAGAACACCGCTATTACGGAGCGGCTCAACATGCAGCTCCGCGCGGATTTCTTCAATATTCTGAATCATCCGAACTTCGCCAACCCCGAGCTGCCTGCTTTCATTGCTGATCCTGCAGCCAACATCAATCTGGCTTGCGGATGCGGTTTTGTTCAGGCGGGAAATCGCGAAGTCGGCAACGGTGCATACCAGATCGTCGCTACCGGCGACGTGGGCATCGGCAATCCGTTTCTGGGCGGGGGCGGACCGAGAGGCATCCAGTTGGCAGCGAAATTCACCTTCTAGCTAGCTGACGACTCTGATGGATCAGAGCTCCTTCTGTCTCAGAAGGAGCTTTTCTTTTGTTGGGACACCGGTTCTCAGTTCTCAGTTAGGAGTTCTCAGTTAGGTCCTGGAGCGGGAGACGGGGATCGAACCCGCGACATCCAGCTTGGGAAGCTGGCGTTCTACCGCTGAACTACTCCCGCTTTCCTGTTGATTATGCGAGTCGTCCGAGCTTCTGTCAATTTTCCCACTCCCGTTATCGCTCCCGCAATCACTGTGTTCTCGTCCCTTCCGGAACCATCTTCGCCAGGAAACGACCTGGGCGTTGATGCGTATCTACCCATAGCAAAACTCAGCAACTGCCCACCGCACATATACGCAGACCGACGGAGTTTGGATTGTCCTCTTGCAAAAAGATATCCTGCGTGAATACCGCGTGAAAATTTAGGCACTTCAAAATCCGACCTCAGAGTTTCTGCGTATTCAATTCGAAGGCGGATCCAATCGCAACTGCATACGCGTGGCGCCGCGCATATGCGGTAAGTCTCGCGATGGGCGGCCGCCGATCAACTCCAATTCCAAGAGGACAATTAAATGAAACGACTGAATTCGTTTGTGGCCTTCGTCCTGGCGCTAATGGTGTTGGCTTCAGCCAGCCTCTTCGCCTCCAGCCATCGCGAAGCGCCGATCTCCGCGCTGGACCACTCAGCTGACGTAACTGACTGGTACGCATTTGTCAGTTACGACCATCCCGATCGCGTCGCCATGATTCTCAACGTCGACGGTTTCCTTGAGCCGTCGAACGGACCCAACTACTTTCCTTTTGATCCCAACGTCCGCTATGTCATGAATGTGGACAACAATCAGAGCGGGAGGGCTGACATCCAATTCGTCTTTCGCTTCAGAACCCAAATCCGCCAACCGGGAGTCTTCACTGGATACGTGGGAGGGATCGCCGGAATCCCGCCGATCACGTCTTTGGACGGACCTGGCTCTGAAGGTTTAAGCCTGCGCCAGATTTATACCGTAACTATGATCAAGGACGGTGTAGCCACAGATCTGGCGCACGGGCGAACCCTGTTTGCGGTGCCTTCCAACGTTGGGCCGCTCACCATGCCCGAATACGATGACCTGTTCAATCAAGGCATCTACGATCTGGACAACGACGTTCGTGTCTTTGCAGGAACGGTCAACGATCCGTTCTATATCGATCTGGGTGCGGCCTTCGATTCCTTTAACTTCCGGATGAATGCAGGAGGGATCCTCAGCGCCAAGCAGGACGCGGACAACACTCATAACTATGCTCCAGACGCGGTCGCTGGATTCAACGTTAACTCGATCGTGCTGGAAGTTCCGATTACCATGCTCACCGTCGACGGCAAGGTGCACAGCGCGAGCGAGAAGCAAGCCGTAATTGGAACCTACGGTGAAACCGAACGGCAACAGATCACCATCCGTCGCAACAAGGGAACAGTGAACGGAGATGGTTCGTGGCAGCAAGTAAACCGCGAAGGCAACTCGCTGATTAATGAACTGATCATCGGAACCGGATCGAAGGACCTGTTCAGCGTTTCCGATCCCGTAAACGACAGCCAGTTCGCCGGCTTTTTTCTCGATCCTCTGCTGGCGCACATCTATTCTTCAGTCCTGAACATTCCAATTCCCCCGGCCCCTCGTACTGACCTGCTCCCGCTCGTTCAGTACATGCCTCCCATCTGTCCGGGATGCACGGCGAAGGACGCTGGCCCGATCGCCGATCTGCTGCGGCTGAACACTGGTATTCCCCCTACTCCGGTGGGCAGCCAGAAGCGTCTCGGCTTTTTGGCCGGTGATCTCGCTGGATTCCCGCAAGGGCGCCGACCGATCGACGACGTCGTCGATATCGCCTCCCGCGCCGTGGTTGGGATCCTGGCCGATCCAGTGAAGTTCGGTGCACGTGTCGGAGACGGAGTAAACACCAAGGGGACAGGTTTTCGAACGACCTTCCCTTACGTTCAGCCCGCGAACAATGGACGCAACAGCCACCACACGGGCCCCGGCCAGTTTGGTTGCTCGGGACAAGCAAATGGCGTCTGCCCAGTGAAGTAACCATGCCAGTGGCCGCTTCACTGAGGCGGCCACAACTTTCTTGAAAAGAGGAATGCAATGAAAAAACTGATGTATCTGTTTCTCATAATTTCGACGGCGCTTCCGGTGGTTGCACAAACAACCGAGGCAAAACTCTCTCCGGCCGAACAGAGCATGGCGCAAGCACAGAGGCTGATTGAGAAGAACCCAAAAAACTACGAAGCCTACAATGCGCTGGCACTGGCGCTCTCTCGTCGAGCGCGCGAGACCTCCGATGTCAAGTTTTACGCAGAGGCCCAAGACACGTTGAAAAAATCCTTTGAAGTCTCGCCTGACAACTTTGATGGAGAACGAATCAAGGTTTGGCTGTTGTTGGGAAAACACGAATTCGCAGCCGCCCGCGAAGAAGCCGTCAAGCTGAACAAGAGAATGCCCGATGACGTCATGGTGTACGGATTTCTCACCGACGCGAACGCCGAGTTGGGGAATTACGACGAAGCCGAAAAAGCGGC
>JAFAGX010000341.1 GCA_019237515.1 Acidobacteriaceae bacterium | reverse complement strand
ACGTGGTCTTTACGCTACCTTCGGCAAAGGCATCTCCGGTCATGCGGTTCAGACGCATGGAACGTGCGGCGGTGGCCATTCCGCCCTGAACGACGCGTGGAGAACCGGTAAGTGTAAGCACCTGGTCACCCGGCGTATACCGGGCGCGATCGCTCCAGGCCTTTCGGTCGGCATCCAGGTACGCCACATTTCCCTGTTGGACGATTGAATCGATCCCGTGCTCCGGGAGGAAAGTTGCATCCAGGATTTCACTGCTGCTGACCCGGTCGGATTGACCAGGATTCTTGTTCGTAATTCGGGCGTCAGGCGCACCGTGGATGGATGCAAGGTGGCCCGCGTCATTGAAATGCGCTTGGAATTTAGTAGCGCTTATTAGTGTCTGAGGTCCATCTTCAGCGGTATTTTGTAAGAACGCAATTTGAGCGGGGCCGGAGGTTTCAGCTCGAGAAAGATGACTGTCAGCACCCACGAAGAAATCAATTACTGAAGCCGTAAGCTCGAGGTTTTGAGTAGTGGCAGAGTTAGCGGGCGTTTGTTGCTGCGTTACCTTGACAGCGTCCTCGGCACGAACTTTCTTCAGAACGTTATCGCCGGCAAACTCCAGTTCTATGCGGCCGGCATTTGCCTGAACGGGTCGTTCTCCGAAGACCTGCGCGTTGACTGCTCCGGAGAACACGGCTTTACGTACGGCTTTCCCGTTGTCAACCGTTATCAGCTCTAATTGATCCGCACGCGCTTCAGCTTGGTCGGGAGCGGATATTTCCATTAACACATTTCCTGAAGCCAAAATGCGATCGAGGGTATTGTCTGCGGTCAGAAATAACGTTGCCTTATCCGATTGGCACTTTCTGGCAATCGCTTCGAATTTTGGATACTCAAGCATCACCTGATGAGGGTCCTTGGTGATCACCGCTCGTTGTGCGGTTAGGTTTGGCGCGCCAGTGCCGTTAGCTGCAAGCTTTATCTGAGACTGGAGTGTAAGCACGTTGGTTTTGGCGAGGTATGTTAGGCCCACACCCGACCCGCTAGCCTGAGGCATTTGGAATTCGACTTTCGCGTTGGTGTAGGCATCGCCCGTTTTTTGATTGAAGACAAGGCCGCTGGTCTGGAGATGGACTGCGTTTTTCAACTGCTTGGGCGGAGATTGGTCAGGGTTGAGGACGCCCTCGGGGTTTGCTTCAAGGTCTATCTGGACCTCACCTTTTGCACTTACGTCTCCAGATTGCTGGTTGTATTCAAAATCCGAGCCATGGATGCGGTCATAACGATCCGAGTCGCGTCCGTAGACCGTAATCACAACGTCGTGAAGTTCAACTTTACCGCCCTGTTTGAACTGGACGGCCTTGCTCGCATCGATTCGGAAGATGGTTCGTCCCTGGTCCGATTTCGAGATAGTAAAGCCGGTGGCGCTCTGCTGAATCTCGATGCCGATCTTTTGCGGAACCTGCTTGAGGGCATTTTGCATGCCATGGCGGGCGTGAAAGGCTACGCCAATCACTGCAAGCACGATGGCGATCGCAGCGACCGCGAACCAGCGCCGGATATGGGAAAGAGATAAGCGCATCTGAAATCAGTTTAATGCAGGAAGGATAGGGAGGAAGGCAAAAGGCAGTCGGATGAAGCTGAATCGCGGTCGTGGCAGGGGCGTCCGGGGTGGGCGAATAAACAACGCATACTTACGATAACGCCCCGATTACAGAAATTAGACAACGGATCCTGCATCGGAGAGGCGCTGTCTCAATACTTCCCAGAGCCTCTATTGCAGTTTCGCGTACTCGGCCTTTGCTTGCTTCAGGATGGGGATGTCGGGATCAGCGTCTTTCCAGAGGGAGAGGAAATCCTGGTAGGCAGCTCTCGCTTTAGTGCTGTCGCCTGCCATTGCATACGCACGACCAAGACCGAGGCGTGCGAGTGACCCTAGTGGGAAGTTGAGGACAACGCCTCGGTGATCGACGAACTTCTGGAACTCGGCCGCAGCAGCGGAACCGTTATGCGCCAGCAGGTAAGCTTCGCCACGAAGATAAGCAGGGTACATCGTTCCTAACTGAAATTGCGGTGGTTGCCCCAATTCGTAGGGAGCTGCAGCCTCCAAAGATACGAGGGCTTGTGAGGAATCCTGGGCGCTCAATGCTAATGCTGCTTTGATCGCGGGTAACCAATAAACTTTCAGTAGCGTATGTGAGGGATAACTCTTCTCCAACGCGTCGGCCATGGTTTTTGCCCGCGCGGTGTCGCCCACTCGCGCCAATGCCAGGGCTGAAAGAATCTTTACATCCCGACCGGGGGCTAATCCTAATGCCGCATCCACGTATTTCGTTGCCACCGCCGGGTTGCCGAACTCGGCCTCCCGTAGCCCAGCGTCGACTTGCCACATCGCAGCCGTCTCTTTCGAGTCTGCTCGGACCGCAGCATCGGCTGCCCGCCGGGAAAAATCCCGCGCTTTAGAGAGCCGCCCGTAGCAGGCTTCGGTATCCGACTGCACCGATAGCAAAACATCTTCGGAGCCGGGCTTTCCCGCCGCCCATGCTACTTGTTTTTGCATCTCCGCGGCATCGCCGTTGAGGAAGTTCATTTCGTAAATTGCTAAGTGTAGAAAATCGCCGGCCAGCCCACTAGCTTGTGCCTGCTCAATTGTTTTTTTGGCATCGTCAAGCCGGTTGAGTGCCAGGTAGAGACCTGTGAGATTGGAATAGCCGACCGCGTTGGGCTCAATACGTTGTGCTTCCACCGTTTCAGTCAAACCTTTGTCATATTGTCCCAGCCCTACGTAAAGCACTCCCAGATTGGCCGGTGGCACCATGTCCGTGGGATAGCTCTTCGCCCACAACTCATAAGCCTGGCTGGCCTGTTCTTCCTCACCGGTGACGGAGTCGTAGTACATCGACGAAATGCGGTACCTTTCTCGCTCACTCACCTTATCGCGGAGCTCGTAAGCCTTCTTGACGTTCTCCGCAGCCAGGCTGGCCTGGCCAAGATTTCCGTACACAACCCCGAGTGCAACATAAGCTGCGGCAAAATTGGGATCCAATTCTAAAGCTCGTTTGTAGAAAGGAATGGCCTCAGCGTTTCCTTTTGCCCGAAAGGTTGTGATGCCCATACTGAACGCTTTCAGTGCTTCGAGCGATGGCGTTGTGGCCTCAACAGGAACGTCAAATTTTTGAACCGACGCCAGCGATTCCCCTAATCTGGCTCGAAGGTTGGTTGCCGCTGTGCCCAGCGCCTTTAGCACTTCCTGCTTGCTGGCAGCTTCCTGCTGCTCCTCGGCCAGGGTGTCGCCATTGCTGCAACCGACCGCATCTATGCCAATCACATATTGCCCGCCCAGATTGGAGATCGAGCCGAAAATTAACCCCTTGCTGCCGGTGCGAATGCACAGTTCGCGTGCCACCTCGCGAGTAATGCGTTCATTGGAGGGGCGTCCCATCAAGTGCAGTGTTTCTTCGACCCGGCGTTCGGAAAGGATATTGAGAAACGGGGATTGCTCGAGTTGCACTGCCAGTGCCTGCTTCAGGGCACCGTCAAAAACAGCGTCTCCCGTTTTGTTGTCGAAGTCCGCCAGCACCAAAGTATCTTTTTCGGTCAGAGGTTTGGCCTCCGTGGATGACGTCGAGGGATGTGAGCGAATGTAGAACCCAACCGCAATCAGCAAAGCCACAGCTAAGATAATCACGGGAACCAGAATCTTGCGCAGTTTTTGGCCTTCTGGCGGAACTGCTTCCATCTGCGCCACGGGTGATGACAATGAAGCAGCGACAGCTGCAACCGAGCCCGAGCTTGGTACACGCGCAGGTGCTGCTGCGGCAGCGACATTTTCGCGAGCAACCGCAGCACTCTCGGCGCCCGCCTGTGTACCGTGCGACGACTCCGTCTCCCGCTTCAAACGCTTCAGGTCAGCTCGCATCTCAGCCGCGCCCTGATAACGTAATTCGCGGTCCTTGTCTAACGCCTTATCGATGATCTCTACCAATTTAGAAGGCAGATCAGGATTCAAGCGCAGCGCCGGCGTGGGCGTACCGTCGAGAATGGCCTTGAAGATGACCGCAGAACTCTCGCCCCGGAAAGGCAATGTGCCAGTCGACATTTCATACAGGACGGCTCCGAACGAGAAAAGATCGGTTCGGGCATCCAGGTCCTTAGCACGCGCCTGCTCCGGTGACATGTATGCTACGGTGCCCACGGTTTTGCCGGCACCGGTCAAGTGTTCTTTCTCGACAGCCGTCGCTTCCAGCGAAGCACCTGCGGTAAGGTCACTCCGATTACGCACCGCTACCACCTTCGCGAGGCCAAAATCAAGAATTTTGGCGTGCCCACGCTTGGTCACAAAGATATTGGCTGGTTTGATATCGCGGTGAATGATGCCTTCGGTGTGAGCCGCGTCCAAAGCATCTGCAATTTCGATGGCAATGCTGAGAATCTGATCTACTTCCAGCGGATGCCCAGTGATGAGGTGTTTCAGTGTCGACCCGTCCAGAAACTCCATCGCAATGAACGCCTGACCATCCTGTTCTCCGATATCGTAAATCGTGCAGACTGTTCGGATGATTCAGAGCCGAGGCAGCTTTGGCCTCGCGGCGGAAACGCTCTAGCGCTTCCGAGT
>JAFAGX010000011.1 GCA_019237515.1 Acidobacteriaceae bacterium | reverse complement strand
ACGCGACGCACGACTATTTCCGTCGTCGATGGTAATGGAATGGAGCTTTAGTTCTCTCCAAAAGTCATCGCCCTCATCAGCCGCGGTCATGAAGTAGTATTCGTTCAGCGGTAGGTCAAAAAAGTGGTGACTGATTATCTCTTGAATCAATCCTTTCACCTCGGCTTGGTCGACTTTTCCAACACAGGTAGGGACAAGCTCGTTGGAGCCAATTGGCCGATGCGCCTGAGTTACGACCTTTCCGGTTCCATAAACGAATAGAGCTGACTTGTCGGTCGGTCGGTACTCGATAACCAGCTTATTTAATGCGGTTAAGTCGTTCAGCATTCTCTTCAAATCGATCCGCGCCACCAAATCGGAGGCGCTCGACACCGTAACCACAAGCAGAATCGACAAAGCTGTATGTCGGAAATGATTCATCGCCTTCGAGAAATCTCTGCAAAAATTATGCTAGGTCCGCTGCAATATCCGGGTCAAGCAGGGCTCAAATGTTGTAATCAGGGCGATTTACTCAAAACCTCTGCCCACTTCGTGAAACCGCGCGGTCTAGCACTCACCGAGATAGAACACGAACTCAGGAGCAATGCTGGGCCCGTTTGCGAGAAGTTTATCGTAGAATCGTTCGGGATTCGAACTTAGCGTGAACCTCGACGACCTTGCTTCACTTCCAACCCAAGGAGACCGGAACTGATCACACGCATCACGAAGCTGTTGCTCCTTGCCGGAGTTGCCCTTTTCTACTCGTTCGTCGTGTTCAACAATCTGACTGATTTCAACTCGAATTACCAGTTTGTACACCACGTCCTCACGATGGACACAACCTTTCCCGGGAACCACGGAATGTGGCGGGCCCTCACGTCATCAGCCGCCGACTATTCCTTTTACATCGCCATTATTGTCTGGGAGATCGTGACGGCAATTTTGCTTTGGTTGGGCTGCGTGGGGCTTTCATGCGCCATCCGCCGTCCGGCCCTGAACTTTGAAGCGGCCAAGCGAATCCCCGTAATCGCTCTGACGCTATCGCTCCTCATGTGGTTGGTCGCGTTCATGTCAGTTGGCGGGGAATGGTTCCTCATGTGGCAGTCGCACGCCTGGAATGGCGAAGAAACCGCCTTTCGCAATTTCACAGTCGTTGGAATCGTGCTGCTGGTTTTCATGTTTCCCGAACCTGATTTACAGCCGTAGAGGTCGACCAACGGACGGGAGCCGCAATGTCCGACGGTCCGCCGATCGCCTCGGCTGCGAGTTGGTTCCTGCGATCGCGCGTGAATAGCACCCATGCACGGCAAACTAACGAAACACTTGAAACATCGAATCTTGCTCGCGTTAAATAACGAATTTAGAGCGCAGGGTCATTGAAGGAATGATGACGTCAAAACCCCGACGTTTTCAGCGACGAAACTTCTTATCCCGCATAACTTACACAATTATTTTGGCGATGCTTGTGGAAAGAATGGCGGCTCAAACGATTTCCGCCGTCGATACGGCACATGACCACCCGGCACCAGGCACCAAGATTGTTCGCTTTGAGAAAATCGACGACGGTGTTTACAAAGGATCAGAGCCCAAGAATGACGCTGATTACCGGTTCCTGCAATCGAAACACATCAAATACATCGTGGCGATGAAGTTTTTTCCTCTGCTCGACCGCATTGAGGTCCATAAGGCCCGCAACTACGGCATGGTCGTAATTCCGATTACCACGAACGCGTCTACCGTTCCACCTACGGAAAGACACATCCGTAAAATCCTCTGCCTTTTGTCTGACAAGCGCCTGCGACCCGTGTACTTCCATTGCACCATAGGGCGCGACCGCACCGCTCTGGTCGCGACGCTCTACGAAGTTTATTTCCTCGGCCTTCCGCCCGAAAAGGCCCGCAGTGAGATGAAACGTTTCGGCTTTAAAGAGAGCTGGACCCTTACCGGTCTAAGCAATTACCTCGAAAAACATGCCAGCTCTCCATGGGACGACGGAAAACACTCGTGTAAGCGGTTTTCGCTACCCTCATCGGACAAATAATCAGGCGTTTTGCGCTCAAAACAGCCGGTGAAGATCATTGACTGGAATCCGGTGGCTGCCGTTTCCGGTGTTAAAATCCGTGGTCGATGAGCGGCCATATCCTCGTAGGTGCTGACCGAAATGTGCGGTCTATGCCCGATGCTCCTTTTGTGGAGAGCATAAAGGGTCTTCCCATCCGAATGAAAGCGCGGTTGGCATTCATGTCGCGAGACCATCATACGGTGCGCGACTTCGTGGTGCGCGAACTTCCCAGACAAGATACTCCTGTTTCGCCGCTTCGGATCGCGCAAACAACCGGCCTTAGTCTTCAAACTATCTCGACCGTTCTCACCCAACTGGAAAAAAATCTGTTTTTTCTGGTGCGTGATGCTGAAGGCAATGTGAGTTGGGCGTTCCCCGTCACAACATCGCGGACTCCACACCGCCTGACGTTTTCAACAGGAGAGAAGATTTTTGGTGCTTGAGCGGAAGATGCCTTCGCTACATCCTTCGTGCAAGGATGCCTGAGAGGAGAGAAGATCCGAGTCCGAGTGGATTCGGAATGCCACCATTGTTCTCGGCCACTGGCGATAGAGGTCGATGAGCAGCTGCACTTCCATGTACCGTCACACGGAGCGTCGCCATTGATCTTTGAGCCCGATATGGACTGGAACAAGTTTCGCGGCGCCAACATCATTCATGATTATTGAACCCAGACGGTCTTCTTCTGGTCAGAAGAACATGCTCGTGATTACCGGGGCAATCATCAACAACCCGACGGAACCTATCTCACGCTGGCGCAGGCCGCGTTTGCCGAACGCTACGCCCAGTCCGGATTATTCGCCGCGAGCCTGGACGGTCGTCTGCAACGCTAGCATTCGTTGACATTAGCGGGCGTTAGCACTCAAAGCCTTGCCACAGGATCAATGAGTGATATGGAGATTTCTCGCCAACCGCCAACCCGTGCCAAGAGCGTAATCAGAGAAGTGGCGCGTAGCGCCCACCATTCTTCAGAGCGCGGCGATCAGTCCAATCTCGACCAGCGCGTCTTT
>JAFAGX010000157.1 GCA_019237515.1 Acidobacteriaceae bacterium | reverse complement strand
CGGCATCAATAGTCGTTTGGATGCCATACAAGCGGCTATTTTGCGCGTAAAACTCAGCCACTTAAGTTCGTGGACTGATGCCCGCCGTAGGCATGCAGCGCGCTACCGGGAGCTGTTTGTGCTGGCGGGCGTAGATCGGTTTTTAGCACTGCCGGTTCAACCGGAAGGATCATTCCACGTTTACCACCAGTTCGTTACTCGTACGTCACAGCGAGATCAGTTGCGTGAACACCTGAGGAAACACGGAATACCGAGTGAAATCTATTATCCGGTGCCACTCCATCTTCAGCCCGCCTTCGCTTATCTTGGCTATAAATCAGGTGATTTTCCCCACTCCGAAGCCGCCTGCCAGGAAGTTTTAGCGCTCCCGGTGTTTCCAGAAATGGTGGAAGACCAACAGCAAGCAGTCGTTGATGCTATTGCGCAATTCTTTGCCGAAAAGAGATAGCGGAACACTGTTCCCCGTGGGAACTAGCGTCATGTTGGGTTGGACGTCACTAGTAGGGAAAGGTCGTCATACGAATCACCGTGTCTGGCGCCACAGGCAGCAGGCGAAGCGTCCAACGAACAGTTTTACTAGTTCGGCTCTGTCTTGTTGCTCTGCGTTGGTAATTGTTGCGCGAGCGTGACCTTGACTAGGACCGTATTGCCAACCGCAGAAACCTCATACTTCTGCGCGATCTTCAGGTCCAGTACTATGCGGGTGACAGGGGGCTTACTGGAAAATAGCGCGACACGCACGGAGCGCACCGCCCCGCCGACCGGAATGTCTCGCAATTGCCTACTGGGCACAGCGCCGGGGAGATCCACAACTATTCGATCCGGTTCGCTTAACAGTTGGGCTTGCGGCGTAACCGGCTGGCTGGCAGCGATGGCCACCGTGATGCTGGTATCGTTGCCGCTTACGCTTACATGCTCGATGGTTGGTACTTGAGACTGGGCCATCGCAGCGGCGGCACATAGAATCAGCGCACGAAACACAGTGTTCTTGCAAACATTTCTCATACATTCGGGCGGAACTTATCAGATTAGGCGAGGTGGGCAGAAAGCATCCTATTTTAAACCGTTAGCGGAAACAAGATGGATGCGGCCGTCCCCGTACATCGCAAAAAGGATGAGTAGCAGAGCCGACTCATAAGCTCGAAGAAGACCTCCCCAACTTTCTGACGATTCCCCAAAAAAAGCAGAGTAGGTTGGCCGCTCCTGGTATGTAAAGCATCCAACAGCGCCGTCGGGTCTTCAGGGTTGTAGCGCTGCGGTGGCGATTTCTCTTGACAATGCGCAGCTTTTGACGATTAACATTGTGTTACAGAATTTTCTGTTGGATTGGCCCTCCCTCCGATCTTCTGCCCGAATTGCCAGATTCCCTGGAGTTGAGCGATGAAATCCCTCACGTATTCCTGCGCTCGCAGGTTCCGCGCAACGGCCGCCTTTGTCATGCCCCATATTTTGACTGTGTCGTGTATGTGTTTGTTATTACCTACGTTGGCCGCGCAGGTCGAGATGACGACTCAACACAACGACCTCAACCGCACGGGGCAGAATCTGAGCGAGACAACGCTCAACACTTCCAACGTCAAAGTGAACACGTTTGGCAAGCTTTTCAGCTTAGCCGTCGACGGGCAGATCTACGCTCAACCGCTTTACATGCCGAACCTCACGATCGGAGGTGTCACGCGAAACGTGGTGTTCGTCGCCACGCAAAACAACAGCTTATACGCGTTCGACGCTGATAATCCGAGTGCTCCCACGTTGTGGCATCAAAACTTCGGCACGCCGGTGCCCAGCTCCGACACTCGCACCGGGTGCAGCGACATCTATCCGCAGAGTGGCATTACCAGCACGCCCGTTATCGATACCGGAAGCAAGACCATTTACGTCGTGGCTAAAACCAAGGACACCAGCAACAGCACGTATCATTTCAAGCTTCACGCCCTGGATCTCATCTCCGGCGCTGAAAAGTTTGGTGGACCGGTAGAAATCACCGGCTCGGTCAAAGGATCAGGCTGGAACACTTCAGGGGGCAACGTTAGTTTTTCGGCCCTCACGCAGGCCAATCGCCCCGGCCTCTTACTAATGAACGGGGCCGTGTATGTGGCTTTCGGAGGAATGTGTGAATATCTTTGGCACGGCTGGTTGTTTGGCTACAACGCCTCCAATCTACTCAGCACTCCGTCGATCTACAACACCACTCCAAATGGCAAGGAGGGAGGCATCTGGGGAGGCGGCCAAGGGCTAATCGGCCAGAATGATTTCATTTATTTCATGACTGGAAACGGCACCTTCGATGCCAACAATTCAGGCTCCGATTATGGCGAGACCTTCATGAAGATCGACACCGCGAGCGGGCTGAGCGTCAGCGATTGGTTTACGCCAGATGACGTCATAACTCTCAACAATGAAGATGCTGATATAGGTTCAGGTGGACCCATGGCTCTGCCCAACACCAATCTGATCGTAGGTATGGGCAAAGACGGCATCCTGCGATTAGTAAATACCGAGAACATGGGCCACTACAATTCCGGTGCGAACGCCGACGTGCAGGAATTCGTTGCGACCACAGGCGTGTTCATGGGTTCACCCATTTACTGGAACAGCCCTAACCACGGTCCCATGGTCTACCTCTGGGGCGGCGGCGACTATCTGAAAGCGTACGAGTTCAATGGCAGCACCTTTGCAACCAGCCCTGCTACTCAAAGTGGGATGACGACCCCCTCCGGATATTCCAACAGTTCGCCGCTTTCGATCTCATCCAATGGCGCGCAGGCGGGCACGGGGATCCTGTGGGCGGCGAGCCCGTATTCCGGTAATGCCAATCACAGCATCGTTCCGGGTATCCTGCGGGCTTTTGACGCCACCAATCTGTCCACAGAACTGTGGGACAGTCAGATGAATGCTGCGCGCGACGGCGTGGGCAATTATGCGAAATTTTCTCCACCCACCATCGCCAATGGCAAAGTGTATCTTGCTTCCTTCTCCTACCAACTACTGGTTTACGGCCTCTTGGGGGGATCCGGTGGCAGTAATGGGATGATGCAGTTGAACACCGGGCCGAGCGCGATCCAGGCGAGCGCCCCCTCAGTGTCCGTTGCTTTTACGAACGCGCAGACCGCAGGCGATTTGAACGTCGTTGCCGTGGGCTGGGGAGATAATACTTCCGCTGTTAGCTCGGTTACCGACACCAAGGGAAATACTTATGTCCGTGCAGTGGGGCCGAGTTCCATTTCAGGATTGCAGCATTCCATTTACTATGCGAAGAACATCGCAGGAGGTAGTAACACCGTAACCGTCAAATTTAATGAGGCAGCCGCGTATCCAGATGTACGCATTCTGGAATACAGCGG
>JAFAGX010000608.1 GCA_019237515.1 Acidobacteriaceae bacterium | reverse complement strand
AGGCATAACCACAGAGGACACAGAGCTACATCGAAATTTCTCCAGCTCCTGCGCGAATTTTCTTGTTTTTATTACATCATGAAGCTCAAAGTCGGGTGGATTGGGAGATCGAAGGAGCCGGCAACCCAGGCGCTCACGGATGAATACGTTAAGCGGCTCGGGCGCTTCATCAGCATGGAAACGGCCGTCTTCAAAGATGAGCCGTCACTGCTGAAACTCTGCACCCGTGATGCGCGGCCAAGATACACACTCGTGCTCCTCGACAGCCGCGGAAAGCAGTTCTCTTCCGAAGAATTTGCGACTTGGCTCGGCGTGCAGATCGAGCATTCGTCGCAGCCACTGCTTTTTGCGGTAGGGCCAGCCGACGGCTTTACGGATCACGCAAAGCAATCCGCGAGCCTGCTTTTATCGCTCGGAAAGATGACGATTGCGCACGAATTGGCGCGCGTTGTATTGCTTGAGCAGTTGTATCGTGCTTTTACGATTCTCAAAGGCCATCCTTACCATTCGGGGCATTAAACTGCCGCAAGGTAGAATCAAAGCTGACAATGTCAGACGTTCGCCGTGGTTTGATCATCGTGAACACCGGGCCCGGAAAAGGCAAGACTACGGCCGCCATGGGAACCGCCTTGCGCGCCGTTGGTCAAGGCATGCGTGTTCTCATGCTGCAATTTCTGAAGGGCTCGTGGCATTACGGGGAACTCGACGCGGTCCAGGCCTTCGGCGACAAATTCGTAATGAAGCAGATGGGACGCGGGTTCGTAAAAGTCGGAGCGGAAAAGCCCGACCCCGAAGATGTGCGCATGGTCGAGCAGGCATGGGCCGAAGCTGAGCAGGCAATCCAGTCCGGAACTTGGGATTTAGTAATCTTGGATGAGATCAATTACGCGATCAGCTATGGCATGCTGGACGCTGCCAAGGTCGTAAGTGCCTTGCAGGAAAAGCCAGAGATGGTCCACGTGATCTTGACGGGACGGAATGCGCATCCGACAATTGTCGAATTGGCCGACACCGTCACGGAGATGCGCCAGGTAAAGCACGCTTATGAAAAGGGTGTCATGGCGCAGAGAGGAATCGAATACTAGTAGCTAGGACCTCGTAGCTAGTAGCTCGGAAATTCAACTAGCTACTAGCTGCTAGCTACTAGCTACTGTTTCTATGGCTTGGTTCAAGCGACAATCCGGAGAATTAGATACCTCGGGCGAGAAGAAGGTTCGTACTGAAGGCCTGTGGGTCAAATGTGACGATTGCCGGCAGATCATCTGGAAGAAAGATCTGGAAGATAACCTGAACGTTTGCCCTAAATGCGGCAGGCACTTCCGCATTGACGCTCGCACGCGGCTAGGCTTGCTTCTGGATGACGGGCAATACGAAACGTTCGATAGCAATCTCGCCTCCACTGATCCGCTTAAATTCGTTGACCTGAAGTCATACGAGTTCCGTCTGGAACAAGCCAAAACCGACACCGGTTTGAAAGATGCCGTGATAAACGCGCGCGGGAAGCTGAATGGACGGCCAGTGATTGTGAGCGCGATGGAGTATGCGTTTATCGGTGGCAGCATGGGCGCGGCGGTCGGAGAAACCATCACTCGGGCGATCGAGCAGGCCATGCAAGCCAAGTCGCCTCTGATTATCGTTTCTGCTTCCGGAGGAGCGCGCATGATGGAAGGCGTGGTAAGCCTCATGCAGCTCGCCAAGATATCCGCCGCCTTGGCACGATTAGATGAATCGCGAGTGCCTTATATATCAGTACTGACCGACCCAACGACGGGAGGCGTCACGGCTTCATTCGCGATGCTTGGAGATCTCAATATCGCCGAACCGGGGGCCCTGATCGGATTTGCCGGGCCACGGGTGATCGAACAGACAATCCGGCAAAAGCTGCCACACGGCTTTCAGCGAAGTGAATTTCTGTTACAGCACGGCATGCTGGATGCCGTGGTCTCGCGCAAAGACCTGAAGCCCTACATTGCTCGTGCCTTGGACTTCATGACTCCCGCGGTTGCTTAAAAAACGAAGGGCTGTCTGTCGCCTCATGACAGCCCTCGTTGGTGTTTGTCTCCATCCAACATCACCCTAGTATGGGCTGCTACGCGCCGCTGGAATGTTTGTCGGATTTCACCTCGATCTCATTCACCACTTCTTTCACGTTCGGAATATTCTTAGCCAGCTTACTTGCTTCGCTCTTCTGTGCCGCGGTCTTGACGCTGCCGCTCAGCACCAGGGTTCCGTTCTTCGCCTTATACGAAATGCTCTGCGCGTCCAAGTTCTGGTGCGCCTTCAAGGCTGCTTTGTAATCATCCTCGATCCCATTATCCAGACTGGAATCGACTGCCTTGGCCTGACCATTGTCAGGAGGACGCACACCGATCTCATTAGCAACGGTGTAATCGGGGGCGGCTTGCTTGGTGACGGCTTGTGCCTGTTCCTTCTTTTCTGCTGATTCCAGGTCCCCTTTCAGCGTCATGACTCCCTTTTCGCGGTCCTGAGACACGTTCACCGCACCGAGGTTGTTCGCGGTAAGCGCGTTGTTGACGGCATCTTTTTCGTCGGGATATTTATTCTGATTGCAAGCGGCGAGTACGAGAACAGCGCATAAAGCCACGCTGCTGATGGCGGCCAAAATCATGCGAGATCTACTGTGGGCTAGTTTGTTAGTCATAGAATGTGCTCCGTGTTAAGCGCTTATGTTACGGAGGAAGTAGATGAGCACAGAAGGCCACAAAGATGTCTGCACGGGTAGCCGTGCGGATAAACCCTAGGCAAAATCAGGGATTTCTCGTAGCCGTTTACGGTTTAATTTCTCCTCCCCTGGGCAGTGAACGTGACTCTCACATAGCAAAAGGAATCAACCGTGTTTGGCCACGCCGGTTCGGGACTGGTGACCATCTCGATCGCTGCGTATGGCATCTCAACTTGTCGGGTTCGCCGCACCGGTTACTTGTCGGAGCTTTCTTCTTATGGGCAAGGTGCGAACCGGATTTGTCCTCCTACTGATAGCCACCGTTTTTCCATCCACTGTGTTCGCGCGGACGCTTACGCATTCATCAGTGCGGAAAAACCGTCAGCCCCCTGCCAGACTACTCCATCGTGATGAAGGGCTAGCAATTATTGCGGCTGTCTTGAAACTACGGCCTCATCTCGTAGGGTACGACTGTTCACACCTGGTGCATGCGGTATACAAACAGGCTGGGTTTCGTTACAAATACGCAACGACCGGGCAGCTTTATTCTGGCACTGATGAGTTTCGCAGAGTGACGGACCCGCAACCTGGAGACTTGGTGGTTTTTCCAGATAGGGGTAAGAACGGGCACGTCGGAATCATGGTGAACCCGGCCCAGGGTTTATTTTTCAGCGGTCTTAATCACGGCCCGAGCGTGTCCTCTTATCTTTCGCCTTATTGGAGAGCTCGCGGGTATCCACATTTTCTTCGCTACGTACG
>JAFAGX010000577.1 GCA_019237515.1 Acidobacteriaceae bacterium | reverse complement strand
CGCGACCTGGCTGAGGCAAAAAAGCATGCCGCACAGTCGCTGCGGCAGGACCTGAGAGACATCACTACGGCGTTGCTGCTTTCCTGCGAATTAGCTTTGAAGGTTGCGAAGAGTCCATCAGAAGCTGAGCAAAAAATACAAGAAGTGGAGACGCTCGCGAAGGCTCTGAGTGAAAAGCTATCGGCCGCCGCCTAGGTCAGATAACCGCGCACAGGGTCACTGAGTAACGCTTCTTTCCTCGCAAATGTCCCGCCATTCCCTAAGCGATGGCCATCTCGGAGTGAATTGCGCTGCTGAGTAAATCTCTCTGGTATGCTCGATATTCGACTTCGTAGGAGGAGAAATGCCTATCAGCGAATTGCTGCTGCCGGAATTCGATCAGGAGATGAAAACCACCCGCTTGACGCTGGAACGGGTTCCGTTCGATAAGCAGGACTTCGCGCCGCATGCCAAATCGATGCCGATGGGAAAGCTGGCGCCGCATGTGGCCGAACTTGCCGGATTTGGCACAACGATATTGACAAGCCCCGGCCTGGATTTCAGTTCGGGCCCTGCCCGCGTGCGCCCACCCTTCGAGTTGAATGGCATATTGAAGGCATTCGACGACAATGTTTCGAGAACGCGCTCGGCATTGCAGAACACGAACGACGATGCCTGGCTGCAAGAGTGGAAGCTTAGCTTTCAAGGCAAGCCAATCTTTGGCGGCTCACGATTTATGGCGTATCGGCAGATGTTTCTGAACCACTTGGTTCATCATCGTGCTCAATTAGGTGTGTATTTGCGGTTGAACAATAAACCGCTCCCGGCGACGTATGGGCCTTCAGCGGATGACACTATGGGCTTCTGAGGGAGTTGCTTGAGGGGACAAGCAGATCGCTCATCCTCTGTTCGGAATGACATTCGAGTTGTGCTAATTGGGATTAGCGGTGCTGCGCTTCGCCGGTTTCCGTTGCTCGTCTTCTTGCATCGATTCGTCGACCCGCTGCAACACGTCATCAATCTGCTTTTGCATGTGCTGATACGACATCGCCATGGCTTCCTGTGTGATTGCCGGCATTTCCTGCATGAGCTTTTTGCCGGTTGGCGAGGAATAAAAGACGATCATGGCGTCGACGTCCGTCTGCGACAGATGTTTCTGATAGATGGGAATCATGTCATCAAGGATCGCATCCATTGGAACTTGTTTGAGTGAATCTTCAGTGATTCTGTTCGCTCTCGCGAGTTCGGCCGCAGTGATTTGCGGATAGCGCGTCTTGATAGTCTGGGTGCTCATCGCTTGCATCTGCTTCTGGACGGAATCCATCATGCGATGGCTTTGCTCGCGGATTTGCATGACATCAAAGAGCTTTTGGATCTGCTCCTTGGTGGCAGCATCGGTGCTCGATGATGCTGTCGTGACTTGAGCAACGGACGGAAGACAGAGCAGGAAAAACAGAACAGGCAGCTTCATAAGTTTATGTTACCTAACTGGAGCCACAGATTCCTCGTCGCCGTACTCCTCGGAATGAGAGTACCCGGGACTGTGCAGGGTGTCTACTGATCCTTGCGATAATTGAGCGCTTTCAATCCCAGGAATCTTGCTGATTTACCCAATTCTTCTTCGATTCGGAGCAATTGATTGTATTTGGCGATGCGGTCGGTGCGGGAAGCAGAGCCGGTCTTGATCTGGCCCGCGCCGGTCGCGACTGCGAGATCGGCAATAAATGTGTCTTCAGTCTCGCCGGAGCGATGGGAGATCACCGATGTGTATCCGTTACGCCGCGCCAGATCAATCGCATCCAATGTTTCGCTCACCGTGCCGATCTGGTTGACTTTGATCAGAATCGAGTTCGCGACATCCATGTCGATTCCTTGTTGCAGACGCTTCACATTGGTGACAAAGAGGTCGTCCCCGACCAACTGAATTTTGCCACCCACTTCCTTCGTCAGCATCTGCCAGCCGTTCCAGTCATCTTCCGCAAGACCATCTTCGAGCGAAACGATCGGGTAATCATTGGCCCACTTTGCCCAGAAACGAACCATCTCTTCTGAACTCTTGGTGGATTTATCGGATTTCTTGAAAACGTACTTGCCATCCTGATAAAACTCGCTTGCCGCCGGATCGAGCGCAATCGCGACCTGCTCACCCGGTTTGTATCCCGCCTGCTGAATGGCTTCCAGAACGACTTCAATTGCCTCGACGTTCGACTTGACTGATGGCGCGAAACCGCCTTCGTCGCCAACGGCCGTGTTGTAGGCCCGCTTCTTGAGCACGCCTTTTAAGGTGTGGAAGACCTCAACACCCCAGCGCAGCGCCTCGGAAAAGGATTTCGCTCCTACCGGCATAACCATGAATTCCTGGAAATCGACATTGTTATCGGCGTGGGCGCCACCGTTGAGGATATTCATCATCGGCACGGGCAAAGTATTGGCGGCAGCGCCGCCGAGATAACGATAAAGCGGCAATCCATAAGCTGCCGAGGCTGCCCTGGCAGCCGCCATCGAAACCGCCAGAATCGCATTTGCGCCCATGCGGCCTTTGTTGTCGGATCCGTCGAGTTCGATCATCTTTTGATCGAGGCCGCGCTGGTCGGCTGCGTCGTACTTCGCAAGCTCCCGGGCGATGTCGCGGTTTACGTTCTCGACGGCTTTCAGAACACCTTTGCCGAGATAATGCTTCTTGTCGCCATCGCGCAGTTCGACCGCCTCATGTTCCCCGGTCGAGGCGCCACTCGGCACGATGGCGCGGCCTTCGATTCCATTTTCCAGGACAATTTCGGCTTCCACCGTCGGATTACCCCGAGAGTCGAGGACTTCACGGGCGTGAATATCAGCGATTTTCGTATCAGGCATGATTGCGGTCCTATCTGCGTCGCGTGCTTGTCACAGGCACTTTGCGGATGAATTAAAACTGGCAATTATAGATCACACGTTCAGGAGGCACAGTGACAGTTGAACAGCGAGAAAGCATCGATTCAGATTGTCTTCAATGGTTCCTTACGAAAGTCTGATGTTGTCCCACCAAGAGACTCATCTTAAATTTCATTTCAGATGCAAAACCAGACAGAAACTCTGGGGATCGGATCGAAGGCCCCCGGATTTTCGCTGCAAGCGGCAAATCAGCCAGGAACGTTCAGCCTTTCCGAGATGTTGATCCGCGGTCCGGTGGTTGTGGAGTTTTTGCGCGGAACCTGGTGACCGAATTGCCGAAAGCGCATGGCTCAGTTCGAGTCAAAGAAGACCGAGTTCGAACGGGAAGGAGCGCAGGTCGTGTTTATCGCGGCGGAGAAGCGAGACGGAATGTTCAAACCGGCAAAGCATTTCGAGGAACATCCGATTGCGCTTCCCTTCTTATTGGATGAGGACCGGTCGGTGACGAAAGCGTACGGCCTCCACCATCGCTTTGGGACTGACGCCATCAACATCGCGCATCCGGCGACTCTGGTCATTGAGAAAAGCGGGAGGGTGCGTTTCATCTATCGCGGTAAAGGGCAGACCGACCGAATTCCAGTTGAGGCAGTGATTGAAGTGGTGAAAAAGCTGAAGCAACCGTGAGGAATATCTCGTGTTGTGTTTTCGAATGCCGATTTCCAGGGATTTCAAACCGGAGTAAAAGAAGGAGCTTCAATGAAGAAAGTGATGCTGATCAGCACGATGTTGTTGTCGAGCGCGATGCTCGCTCAGGATATTTCGATACCCGCGGGCACCGCAATGAAGGTAAAACTGCAAAACAATCTCGCGACCTACTCGAGCAAACAAGGGGATCCGTTTAGCGGGCGAGTGAGCGAGGCCGTGATGGTTGCCGGCAAAGCTGCGATTCCGGTCGGAGCGACCATCGAAGGCCGCCTGACCCGCGTCGACGAACCGCGGCGGTATGCCGGCAGGCCGACGATTGGTATCTTTCCCGAGGCCCTGATCATGCCCAACGGTGAGCGCTTTATGCTGAATGCGACTCTGGTCGACACCAGCGATCGGCGTGGCACAGACGTCAACAGCGAAGGGCAGGTCAAAGGCCGAGGGCACGATGGCAAAGATCTGACCGAGATCGGTATGGGAACCGGCGGCGGCATGCTGATCGGGGGACTTGCGGGCGGAGGAAAAGGGTTGGTCATCGGGGGCGCGGTTGGTGCAACTGCGACAGTAGCCCACTGGCTCGGCAAAAGAAAAGACGCGGCACTGCCGGCTGGAACTGAACTCGTGATGGAACTGAGTCGCCCCTTGGAGATGAAAGCAGAAGCGGGAGGGCAGTAGAACTGGGGTAGTCCGTAGCTAAGCGCCTGGTAGCGGCTGACGGGACGAGGTCAAATAGAATACCCAGTTCCCGGTTCTCAGATTATGGTTCTCAGTTAGAAAGCTGATGCGGCGAGCTCTTGCTCACTGAGGAGCTGGAGCTCGATCCAGCCTTCAAGTGGAAGAGCATCGACGGGCAAACGATTTTGCCAGATGCTGAACCGCAAGCGTAGTTTTGCTTTTGTGTGCGCATTCGGCAGCAGCCAAGTTAACGGCA
>JAFAGX010000595.1 GCA_019237515.1 Acidobacteriaceae bacterium | reverse complement strand
TGCATTCGATATGGCGCTGCTGATCCCCTACTTCGTTGTGCTTGTTTTTCTGGCTTTTTACGGTGCACACCGCTACATCCTCGTTTACCTGTACTACAAGAACAAAAAGAATTGCACGACACAGCCAGCGCAGGAATTCTCTGAACTGCCGCGGGTCACGGTTCAGCTCCCCATCTTCAACGAACAATTCGTCGTGGAACGCTTGCTGGATGCGGTCTGCCGCCTCGATTACCCGCTTGATAAGCTCGATATTCAGGTGCTCGACGATTCGACCGATGAAACCCAGGCTGTTGCGCAAGGACTAGTGAATCACTTCGTCGCGGAAGGTTTTCCCGTGACCTATCACCATCGAGACAACCGCCATGGGTTCAAGGCAGGTGCACTGGCGGAAGGGTTGAAAACCGCCCAGGGAGAGTTCGTTGCGATCTTCGATGCCGACTTTGTTCCTCCTTCTGATTTTCTGCAGCGCACGATTCACCACTTTACCAATCCCAATATCGGCATGGTGCAAACCCGCTGGACACATATCAACCGAAACTACTCATTCTTGACTGAAGTCGAAGCCATTCTGCTCGACGGTCACTTTGTTCTTGAACACTCCGGCCGGGCACGAAGTAACGTTTTTTTTAATTTCAACGGCACGGCTGGTTTGTGGCGTCGGCAGGCCATCGATGACGCCGGTGGCTGGCAGCATGACACGCTGACCGAGGACACCGACCTTTCCTATCGCGCTCAATTGAGAGGCTGGAAATTCATTTACCTCCAGAATGTTGAATGTCCAGCCGAGCTTCCGGTCGAAATGACGGCTTTCAAAACCCAACAAGCGCGCTGGGCGAAAGGCCTCATCCAGACCAGCAAGAAAATTCTGCCGAGGGTGCTCAAAAGCGATGAACGCTTCCACGTGAAGCTCGAGGCCTGGTACCACTTAACCGCCAATCTGAGCTATCCGTTGATGATCGTATTATCCGTGCTGCTTCTGCCGGCCATGATCATTCGTTTTTATCAGGGCTGGTTTCAAATGCTCTACATCGACCTGCCACTATTTATGGCTTCCACGTTTTCAATCTCCAGCTTCTACCTCGTTTCCCAGCGTGAACTGTTTCCCAGGAGCTGGTTCCGCAGCCTTTTGTACCTGCCGTTCCTCATGGCACTCGGGATCGGCCTCACCGTCACCAACACCCGTGCTGTGCTCGAGGCCCTGATCGGTAAGCAAACCGCTTTCGCGCGAACTCCAAAGTATCGCGTCGAATCCAGGAAAGATAAGATCCGCGCCTCTGCGTATCGCCGTCGTCTCGGCTGGGTACCTTGGGTGGAAATGCTGATTGGCTGTTATTTCGCGCTCACCACCTATTACGCAGTCGAAAACGAAAATTACATTACGGTTCCTTTCTTGCTCCTGTTTGTGCTTGGCTACTGGTACACAGGCTTGATGTCGCTGCTGCAAGGACGCTTCTCCTCCCTGTCATTGCATCCTGAGACTCATGCCAAACCCTTCCCCGTCGGCGTATAGCTTCAGGTTCCTGGTTCGGAATAGCGCCGAACTATGCTTCTGGTATTCTTACCTCATCGTGCGAATGCTCTGGTGGTTTATGATTCTGGCCTGCAGTACAGGAGCGGTTGTCTGGGCGGCGGCTGCAACTTATCTTCGCGTGCGACGCCACATGAGATTGCCCCCTGCGGGGATCAGTAAAGGTGCGGTGGGTCCGGAAGCCGACCACCTCTAGAACCGTCCGATCTGGGAGAAGAACGTAATGTTCAGATCCGCGACTGAATCCATACACGGCAGCGATCGCGTTTTAAACGCGGCTGCCAATCTCGCTCTCATCGTGAGCGCCAGTTTATTTGTAGCCCTATGCGCTCGCGTCACGGTGCCATTGCCCTTTACCCCTGTGCCTCTGACCCTGCAGAATTTTGGCGTGTTGCTCGTGGGCCTGACGCTGGGCTCCAGACGCGGCTTTGCCGCGCTCGCGCTTTATCTCGCGGAAGGCATGATGGGGCTGCCAGTCTTCAATCCCGCGGGACTAGGCGGATTGGCTCAATTGGTCGGACCAACTGGTGGCTTTCTCCTCGCCTATCCCTTCGTCGCCGGTGTGGCTGGGTTGATCATGGAATCCGGCAAACGCAGTTTTGCCCGTGCAGCGGGAGCGGCTCTTCTTGCTGACATTGTGCTCTTTGCCGGCGGATTGTCCTGGCTTGCGATCCTCACGCACTCCATGGCTCAGGCCGTGCGCTTTGGTCTTTATTGGTTCATCTTTGCGGAAATCAGCAAAATCATGCTTGCCGCCGCAATCGCAGCCGGATGGCAACGCGTTCGGGAGGTTCGGGCATGACTTCGATCAGCATCGTTTCTAAAAACTCGCAACCTGATTCGTTTTCTTCCGATGCGGACCGGTCTTCGCCGCAGGTTCGAGAGATTACCGTCGCCCACAGTCCCGATTCCGACGATGCGTTCATGTTCTATGCCTTGGCCACCAAGAAGGTTCGCGTCCCCAGTCTCCGGTTTTCGCACGTGCTCTGTGACATCGAGACTTTGAACCAGAAGGCGCTCCAGGGTGTCTACGACGTCACTGCGATTTCTTTCCATGCCTATCCATACATTCAATCGCATTACGCGTTGTTGCCAAGCGGGGGCAGCGTCGGAGAAGGTTATGGCCCAATGATTGTCGCGCCTCGCGCCTACTCGATTGACGAGATTAAGCGAAAGCGCATTGCGGTTCCAGGCAGAATGACCACCGCATATCTGGTTCTACAATTGTTCGCGCCCGGCATCGCAACTGAAGTGGTTCCTTTCGATCGCATCATTCCAGAAGTACTCGAAGGCAAGCATGATGCCGGCCTTATTATTCATGAAGGCCAACTAACTTACGATAAATCCGGCCTACACCGGATCGTTGACCTGGGAAGATGGTGGCAGAAGGTGACTGGCCTGCCGCTCCCACTTGGCGGTAATGCCATTCGCCGCAGTCTCGGGCCGCAGTTGATGTCGCAAGTCGCCACCGCTTTGCGTCAGAGCATTCAGTACGCCCTGGATCACCGTGAAGAAGCCCTCGCCTACGCCATGCAATTTGCCCGCGACCTTGATCCGCAACTGTCCGACAAATTCGTCGGAATGTATGTGAACGAACGCACCCTCGACTACGGACCGGAAGGACGCGAAGCCGTTCGCCGCCTCCTGGATATGGGCCACAAGGCGGGAATCATCTCGCAAGAAGCGGAAGTAGAGTTTGCAGCGTAAAAGCCCGCCTGAGGTGGTCACTTGTGATTAAGCTGGAAGCTAATAGCTAACAGCCAGAAGCTGCGTTGCCCATGCCCACACCACCCACCTGCAACGACCCCCAAACCCTCCTCATCGATGCCGATGACACGCTATGGGAAAACAATATCTATTTTGAGCGTGCCATCGCCAACTT
>JAFAGX010000498.1 GCA_019237515.1 Acidobacteriaceae bacterium | reverse complement strand
AAGGGATTCATATCCGGAGCGCAAGAGGTGGACGGCTAGCATCGCACCGGTGAAACCTGCCCCAACAATCACAATGGATCGGCAAGAACCAAACGCGTTCTTACTCGTTTGCCCTATCTTGCTTATGTACATGGATGATCTCGCATGGCTTTTGATGGAAGGATCTGGGACCCAGGGGCTGCCCTATGCATTCGTCAGTTTGGGGCTATAGTCTTCCGGCGAAACTACTTCTCCACCAACGCTGTAGTAATGGAGAGATTTACGTTCGCAGCATCGCCTGGCCGAGTCGAATACGGCACACGAGTCAATTGGCTTGGAGTAGACGTGAAGAGTAACACTCCCGAATTTTGAGCTCTCGGCATTCTGAAGCTGGTGAGTCGTACGCCTCCGATCCACTGTCACAACGGTTCCGTCCGCCTGATGTTGACGCATGCCTATCAATTCAGCCCCCACACTGCGCCGATTTGTTCCGTCACCCGACCCGTTCTGGTCGCCAGCTCTTACGAACTTGTAGTCACGACATACGATTTCGCCTTGAACGACTGTCATCCATCCCAGTTGTCCGTTGTGTGAATGAACCGGGGTTTTTTGTCCCGGAAGCCAGCACAGAACCAAAACTTCGAAGAATTCGTCGCGATAGATCAAGTTGCGCGTATAAGCGGTGTCATTCCAAAACAGGTAGGGTTGCAAGGCTTGAGCTGGAACCAGGGCTTGAATCAGAAAATTGTTTACGCGGGGCGAAGTGATCGGTTGTTTCTCGAGTTCTTTCAGCCCTTCCACAAAATCGCACATCCGGAATTCGAGCGGGTGACTGTCGATGGCACAGGCAAACATCGGATTCCTCCTGGGACTAATAATCAGGGCTCTCAGAATTGCAAGTAACTCTATAGACATTATAACATTTAAAAAACGCACATGTCATCCAAGAACAACGTTTCTCCCTTGCACCCTCAGGGTGCTGGACTGGTTGTGAGATCCGGTAGTGCCCCTTAAAAATTGCCCCTTGCGCAGAACCCCTGAAATTTGAGAACTTTATGCAGGCCCCGAAGGTGGTCAGGGAGCCTGAGCCAAAAAATAGCCACTTCTTTCAATTTCCATAGGGAGCGAACAAGCGTATGACAAAGGCGGATTTGATTGACGAGGTCTCACGGCTGGCAGAGCTGACACGCAAGGACAGCGAGGTCATTGTTGAGACGATTTTTGACAGTATCGTGCGCTCGCTCCGAGTTGGCGACAAAATCGAAATTCGTGGCTTCGGCAGCTTCCGTACACGCCAGCGAAAACCCCGCGTCGGCCGCAATCCCAAAACCGGGGATCGCGTGGAAGTGCCGGCCAAGAAAATCCCTTTCTTCAAGCCCAGCAAGGAATTAAAAGATCTAGTCAACGCTGGCGTGAGTGAGGCTGCACCTGCTCCGGCCGCGCCCGCCACCCAGGCCTGACCTCTCCATTGCGATTGCAGCTCCGAAGCTTCGGATCAGGTCTCGTTGCTGGCGGCTGAGACGTCCCCGCCGTGCTTTGATCGCTGTGCGATTCCCTTCTCTGGTGGCATAATAGGTGGCCATTCTATGTCTCTGGTTCCAGCCTCCAGAGCCGCGACTCATCGTGTGCGGATTCACGACCGCCGGACGTGTCCGCGCCAGAGGGTGCCGCTATTCGCCGATGTTCGCTTTAGCAATGGCCGTGAAAACCGTTCCGTCGCAGTGCTTGACATCAGTGAGAAGGGCGCGTTGCTCGAAACCACACCGGCGCAAGTTCTAGATCCCAATCTCGAAATTAATCTGGCACTTGCCGGGCCGGACGAGTCCATTCACGCGACTTGCGTTGTGGTTTGGAATGACAGTGTCAGCCGGGCGGGAATCCGTTTTTCCAATTTCCACTTTGGAGCTACCCGCTCGCTCGAACAGTGGTTATCGCACAATTTCCTTGCTGCGCTTAATAGCCTGCCACGATCGACAACGCGCTTTGCGCTTGGCTCTGCCCTGAGCTCAACCGCAATTCGGGGAGAGGAACCGGTGAATGCTCTCGGGCCGGGCATCGCCACTTCCCTGCAGCCAATCGTAGATGGTGCTCTGAGGCTTACTCGTTCTACCGGTGCAGCCATCGCCTGGGCACATGGCGAGGAGGTAGTCTGCATTGCCACTGCGGGCTCGAGTGCTCCGCCGGTCGGCGCAAAGTTGCAAGTGGGATCAGGTTTTTCAGGAGAATGCATCCAGAGCGCCAGAACGCTTCATTGCGTTGATTCAGATATAGACGACCGCGTAAATCGCGAAAGCTGTCGTGCGTTGGAAATTCGTTCTATGCTTGCAGTACCGATTGTCTCGGGCAACCAGGTCTATGGATTGCTGGAAGTTTTCTCCCCTGAACCGAATCATTTCAGCTCTCAAGATGAGCACCTTCTGGAAAACTTTGCCGAAACCCTTTCATTCCCCTGCACTGATAGCGACGGAACTCTGATTACGAATGAGCAATTAGTTGTAGAGCCCACCCCCGACCGCCCTGTGGTGAGAATGGTTATCAAGGGTAATGCGAAAACCGTAGGGGTGTCGCTGGCCTCGTTATTGAAAGAGTTTAGGTGCGATCCGCGTTTCGCCAACTTCTCCTCCAGGCGATCCGCGAAAATAATCACAGCGGTAGCCGCGCTGGCCATCGCGGCCATTGTTTGGCTGAGTTGGCCCTGGACTCAATCGGTTCGCGCTCGATTACCACCTTCTATGTCCCAGAATCAAGCTTCCGGCTCGGGACTAAATCCTCGTGACGCTTCTTCGTCCGATCCGGTCGATGCCACCGATATGAACGGTTTGCGTGCGAGGGCGGCACAGGGCGACGCGGAGGCGCAATTTACCATCGGCGGACGATATGCCCTGGGGAAGGAAACTCCGCAGGATTATGGCGAGGCTGCGCTTTGGTTCTTAAGAGCCGCGGAACAAGGCCACATTAGGGCGCAATCAATTTTGAGTTCTTATTATGAAGCTGGCATCGGAGTTCCCCGAGACTTGGCCAAGGCCTATTTCTGGGCAGCCGTGGCCGCCCTTGGCGGTGACGCGTCAAGTGAGAATCGAGTCGCAATTCTCGATTCAAAGATGAGCAGGTCCCAGGTTCTCGAGGCGCAGCAGCAGTTTGGCACTTGGCTAAGACGACATCCGGCTGGCGTTAGGCCCATCGCCCCCTGACAACCCTCGCTATCCCGCGATGCCCGACGACCTCACCCCGAATTTACACGTCGATAGGCTGTGGCGTTCAGGAAAAATCGCTGTTGCAACAAATCCATCCAGACCGCTCGTTGTTGTGCACTACAACTGCGCAGCAGCTTGGGCGCTGGCTTTACTTTTGCCCATGAATTTGGCAACGAAGCTGGCAACCGACTCGAGCTTCTGCAGGTCCGCCTGTGTAAAGTCCGGTCCTGCGATATTGGGACGCGGGCCTTTGCGAGAAATCTGGATGACTCCAAGTACTTCGCCCTTACCGGTAACGACGGGCGCGGACATCAGCTTCTGAATGACCTGGTCATCCAATCCGCTGTCCCCAATCTTGACCAATTCGAAGACACTAAAGTGGCTGACCTGGGCAAATCCATTGAAGATTTCTGCTTCCTTGTTCTGTGCTGTTCGCGCGGCTACCGCCGAGCTCGACAACGGTATGGCTCCTGCCGTCGTTAGTTCTTTGGGAAAGATAAAGTGCAGCAGCTTACCGCGGAGCTCCAGCAGCGCAACTTCTGTCGGCTTGACGTGGAAAATTTCCGCCACTTTGCCGCAGATCGACTCCGCGGTCCAGTCCTCCGGCAGAAACGTTAATTGCTCGACAGGCTGCATGCGCTTTCAGCATGAACCTTAGACTTGGCCCTCGCAAGTAACCAACGTGCCGTGGGTTAAGCTAAATAGATCAATAACTTTGGGAGAAATTCGGCCTTGCGCCTCCGGGCTGCGCGCCCGCCCGGCTGCTGACTACTTGTTGCTTACTCCTGACTGCTGACTCCTGACCCATGCTATCTTCCCCTCATGCCGCGCTTAGTCTTGTTTCTCGTGTGCGTTCTGCTTTGCTCTCCTTCGCTTGCCAAAGATAAGTACTCGGCCGCCGGGCCTATCCATCTCGATCGAGAGGGCGAAAAATGGGCGGAGAAAACTCTTCACAAACTTTCGGTCGACGAGAAGGTCGGACAGCTCTTCATGATCTGGGTCCGTGCCCAGTTCCTGAACGTCAACGATCCCCAATATCTCTCGCTTCGCGACACCATGAATAAGTACCACATCGGTTCTTTCGCCATGACTGTCCGCTGGGATCCGCCATTTCTTTATCGCAATGAGCCCTACGAAGCGGCGGTGCTTTTGAATCGTTTGCAGAAGGATTCGAAGCTGCCGCTGCTGATCGCCGCTGATTTTGAACGTGGGGTCAGCATGCGTCTGCACGGTACAACGGATTTTCCGCACGCCATGGCTTTCGGCGCGGCGGCTAATACAGAGTATGCCGAAGCTTTCGGTCGAATTACCGCCCGGGAGGCGCGAGCCATCGGCGTCCATTGGAATTTCTTTCCCGATGCCGACGTGAACTCCAATCCCGCAAACCCGATCATTAATACACGTTCTTTCGGCGAAGATCCGCAACAGGTCGGAAACTTGGTGTCCGCCTATGTTCGCGCAGCTCGCGAAAATGGCATGATGACCACGGCCAAGCATTTTCCCGGTCACGGCGATACCGCGACAGACTCCCATTTAGGGGTGGCGCAGGTCACGGGCGATCTGGCCCGTCTTAGCTCTGTCGAACTTCCGCCATTTCGCCAGGCTATTGCTGCCGGAGTCGATTCGGTCATGATCGCGCACGTAACTGTCCCGTCTCTGGATTCTCAACCCGACCACGTAGCCACGACCTCGCCGGCGATCGTGACCGGTCTGCTCCGTAATCAACTCGGTTTTAACGGGATTGTCATTACTGATGCTTTGGATATGGCTGCCCTCACGCGAATGTATGCCAACAATGTGGGCCGGGCCGCTGTGGATGCCTTCAAAGCAGGCAATGATCTGCTGCTGCTTCCCGTAGACTTGGACGCTTCCTACCGGGCAATGATGCAGGCCGTCCAAACGGGTGAAATCTCAATCCAACAGCTCGACGCCTCAGTAATGAAAGTATTGAAAGCAAAGGCTTCTCTAGGCCTTCAAAGGGCTCGCTTGGTTGACTTGCAAGCGATCGAGGAAATTGTCGGAACACCCGAAAATCTGGCGGAGGGTCAACGGATCTCCGACGATGCCATCACCTTGGTCCGGGACAACGGCAAAATCCTGCCCTTACGAACTTCTGGAACAAATTCCGCTGGCCTTCCGTATCAAAAGGTGGAAACGGTGAGCAATAACACGGTTGCGGTGATTTTCTCGGAAGACGTTCGTCTCGACGTAGGCCGCGTTCTCGAACGGCAGCTTCGAACACGCATTCCCGATGCGAATGTCTTTTATGTAGATTCGCGCATTGCTGGTTTCATGTCCCAGGACGTGCTTAAGGCAGTGGATCAAGCCAGAACGATTCTTGCGGCAGTTTACATCGTCCCTACTGCGGGGCGAGTTATGCAGGGTCCAAATGGCGTGACCAATACGGTCGGAGTTTCCGATGCCAATGGCACATTACTGCAAACGATCCTGGATCGGGCGGGGGAGAAAACCGTGATGCTTGCCATCGGCAATCCCTATATCGCGCAGGATTTCCCGTCAGTCCAGAACTATATCTGTACATATTCCAATGCCGGTGTCTCGGAGCTAAGTGCGATAAAAGCATTGTTCGGAGAAATCCCAATCCGGGGACATCTGCCAGTCACAATTCCGGAAATTGCGCAGCGCGGCTCCGGCATTGAGCGCCCCGCGCAAATGGCGGAACGAGGTTCTCATGCTCAAGCTGATAGAAGATAAAAACACAATCACCAATTGTCATGCCGAGCAAGCTTCTTTTGCGCAGCGGGATCTGGGCGCGCGTGCGACTGCCTCACGATGTTTGCGAGGAAAACAACCGCACGTTAGGCGCGCATCCTTAGACAACGAACCCATCCTCTACCGGGCAACCGTCATGGCATTGGTGTTTCTATGCAGTCTTACTCTTTCGGCCTGTACCGTGAGCGTGAAGGACCACGAAAATGGCGAGAACAGCAAAGTCGACATCGAGACGCCAATCGGCGGCATTCACGTAAACGAGCAAGCGGACGTGCACGAAACCGGACTGGCCGTTTACCCCGGTGCGCGTCAGAAGCCTAAAACTGATGGGGAAAGTAAGAGCGCTAATGTGAATATCTCGAGTGGTCTCTTTGGCGTGAAGGTCGTCGCCATCGAGTACGAATCCGACGATCCGCCCGGCAAGGTCCTGGATTTTTATCGCCAACAGATGAAAAAGTTCGGGAACATCGTGGAGTGCCACACCGACAAGCACGGTGACACTGTTACTCGACGTGGCGATCAAGGGTCGCGTCCGGTTAGTTGCGAAGGCGAGAACGGCGGCAATGTCGTTGAACTGAAGTCTGGTACCGAGGACAATCAGCACCTCGTTTCCGTAGAACCCCAGGGCAAAGGATCTGATTTCGCCCTGGTCTACATTCGCACTCGCGGAAAACAAGCGGACATTTGAGAACGAAATAGATTGATGCCCCAGGTTAGCGAGTGAAGTTTGAGAGCCAACCTGGGACCAACCGCCTTCCCGGAGCTCTCCTTGCGCTGCATTTCTTTCTGCTGTTAGTTTGAACTGGTGGAGCATCCCTGCAATAAATGTGGCGCAAGCGTCCAGGACGGAACCGCGTTCTGCCCGAATTGCAGCGCTCCTCAAATTCGAGTAGCTGCGGCGGAATTCTCGTCGCCTGCACTCTCAGGTTTTCCGGCCCAGTCTCTTGCTTACGCCACTCCGGCGGCCATTCAGTGGTCGCAAGCACTGCCTTCGGCGGCTCTGGCAGGCGTCATCTCTGCTCTTCTCATGTTTGTACCTCTGGGAGCATTCGGAATAGGCATGATCGCCTCGGGAGTGCTTGCCGTCCTGTTCTATTCCAGGCGCCGTCTGATCATCAGCCTCAACTCCGGCGTGGGCGCAAAACTGGGCGCTTTGAGTGGCGTTTTTGGTTTTGCGATCTTCTGCTTTTTCACCGCCCTCGAAATGCTCGTCTTTCACAGTGGCGGCCAGTTGCGGGCCGCACTGCTCGAAGCGGTTCAGCAATCGGCTGCGCGCACCTCCGATCCTCAGGCACAGCAGGTCCTCGAATACCTCAAGAGCCCGCAAGGTTTGACCCTGGTCATGGCCATGGGCCTCGCTGTGATGTTCGTGTTTTTTCTGCTTCTCTCCAGCGCCGGGGGCGCCATCACCGCAGCCCTCCTCCGACGCCGCGAAAAGTAAACTCATTCCTCGCCTTGCTCCCACCTGCTTCCCCCGCGTATCATGCAGCGTTCATGACTCCCCGACCTGCGACTCGCCCTGCCAACCTCAAAGAGAAGGCGCAGTTGATGTCAGCATCGGAAATCGAGCGCACCCTGGTCCGCTTGGTTCACGAAATCATCGAGAAAAACAACGGCGCCGAGGACCTCGGCATTGTCGGCATTCGCCGCCGCGGCGTATTTCTCGCTCAGCGCCTCGGCCAAATGATTGAGCGTATCGAGAAAAAGCCGGTCCCAGTTGGCACTCTGGACATTTCGCTTTATCGCGACGACCTTTCCACGGTCGGCTCAAAGCCCGTCGTCCAGAAAACCGAAATCGGTATCTCCATCACCGGAAAAAAGATCATCCTGGTAGATGACGTCCTCTACACCGGGCGCACCACGCGTGCAGCCCTGGACGCGCTTTTTGACAAAGGCCGTCCCAAGCAGGTGCAGCTATGTGTTCTCATCGATCGCGGTCACCGCGAACTACCAGTCGAGGCAACCTTTGTCGGACGAAAGGTGCAAACCACCGATCGTGAAATTATTGAAGTGAAGTTACGCGAACTCGACAACGCCGAAAAAGTTCTGCTGGTCGAAAGACAAAACTGACGTGGCGGCGCCTCCTACCAGGCACGGAATGACGAACCTCCCGCGTGGTTCCCTGCTCGACATCGAACATTTGTCAGCCGCGGAAATCACGGCATTGCTCAAGCTCGCACGGCGCATGAATCCCGCCCGCCCCCGCCCCTTGCTGCGCGGCAAACGGATCTTGCTGCTCTTCTACGAGGCGTCCACCCGCACCCGCAGTTCGTTTGAGATCGCCGCCAAATCCCTGGGAGCGATGACCACTCTCGTGCTCTCCAGCGGTTCCAGCATCGAAAAGGGCGAATCGTTGATTGACACGGGATACACTCTGCAAGCAGTTGGCGCTGATTTGATCGTCGTTCGCCATCCTGCAGCGGGCGCGCCATTCCTCATGGCCAAGCACCTCAAGGTGCCGGTCATCAATGCTGGCGACGGCATGCACGAGCACCCTTCGCAAGCTCTCCTCGACGCTTACACCATTCTGCGCCACAAAAAAAAGCTCAGCGGGTTGCGAGTCGTTATTCTGGGAGACATCTATCACAGCCGGGTCGCGCGTTCTGCCATTCACCTGCTTTCCAAGTTCAA
>JAFAGX010000383.1 GCA_019237515.1 Acidobacteriaceae bacterium | reverse complement strand
CGTCAGGCCTTGTCGAACCCTTACACCGGTGTTGCCGCGATCTTTGCCTCCAGGCTGATGAACCGCAAGCCGCCGGTTGTTTTTGAAAACGGATTCCAGATGCGGGATTTTGTAAATGTTCATGACGTCGTGCGGGCGAATGTGTTGGCCATGTGCTCGGACGGTGTAGACGGCATGGCAGTAAACGTTGGTTCTGGCGAGCCAGTTTCCATACGCCAGATCGCAAGCGAAATTTCCTCCATGCTGGGCGTCCAGATTCCCATCGAAATTTCCGGTCGCTATCGCGCGGGAGACATTCGTCACTGTTACGCCGACATATCTAGGATTTCACGAAATCTGGGTTATCTACCAAGAGTGACACTGCGGGAAGGGATGGCCGAATTAGTCGAATGGCTGCGATCGCAGCAAGCTCACGATCGCACGGAAGAAGCCATGCAGCATCTAGCGGCGCGTGGCCTGGTGGCATAGAAGTGGGCCGGGACCGCCTGTATTGGAAAGGTGAAGCATGAAAAGAGCAGGTCGACTGCGTTCAGCACTAATCTTTGGTGGCGCCGGCTTCATCGGCTCCAACTGGGCGCACCATCTGATCACCAACACCGATGCTCAGGTGCACATCTTCGATAATCTCTCTCGTCCCAGGGTTCAGTACAATCTCCGATGGTTAGAGAACAGCGCCAGCGGGACGGGCCGGCTAAAGGTCACTGTTGCCGACATTCGCGACGCTGCCGCAGTGTGGAAAGCGGTTTCAACAGCTACCGACATTTACCACTTTGCGGCCCAAGTAGCAGTTACAACCTCCGTCGATGACCCGCGCAATGATTTCGAAGTGAATGCCGGCGGTACTCTGAACATCCTGGAAGCGGCTCGCCAGTCGGGGAATAAACCGTTTCTTCTGTTCACTTCCACTAACAAAGTCTACGGAAATTTAGGCGCTTCGAAGTTCGACGACGCACTCCGCATCTTTGCTCATTGCGCCGGCATCGGAGAGACTCAGGCGCTGGATTTTCACTCGCCGTATGGCTGCTCGAAGGGCACAGCCGACCAGTATGTTCACGACTACTCGCGCATCTATGGATTGCCCACAGTAGTATTTCGCATGTCCTGCATAGCAGGACCGCGGCAATTCGGTAATGAAGACCAGGGCTGGGTAGCGCACTTCCTCTATTCCGCCCTGCAGGGACGTACGATTTCTATCTATGGGGATGGGCGCCAAGTACGCGATGTTTTGGCCGTTCAGGATTTGCTCCGCGCGTTCGCGGCAGTCTACGAAAATCGGGACAAAACGGCGGGTCAGGTCTACAACGTGGGCGGAGGACGTGAGAACACCATCTCTCTGCTTGAACTTCTCGCATGCATGGAGAAAATGCTGCGCAAAGATGTCGAGTACGTCTTTTTTCCGTCTCGCCCTGGCGATCAGCCGATCTACATAACCGACTTTTCCAAGCTACAACGCGACGTCGGATGGTCCCCTCGTTTTTCGGTTCAACAAACGGTCAGGAATATCCGTGAGTGGTGGGAAGGCAATCAGGAGTATTTCTCTCCGGTCGTATTCCCCATCCGTCCAGAAAAAGTTCCATTGGGCATTTTAGGAGAGCTCGCATCGTGAAGTTCGCCTTGGTCAACCCGGCTTGGGATTTTCGCGGATCCATCTATTTTGGCTGCCAGGATCCCCACTATCCTTTGGAGCTGCTATTTGCTTTTGATCAGATCCACGCTGCGGGCCACGAAGCTCTGTTAATCGATGCCCACATTGATGCTCTGAACGTTGAGGACGTGCGAGGTTGCGTCGAAGCTTTCAATCCTGATTTTCTTGTTATTCCTACAGCCCCGTCGTATCTGTTCTGGCGTTGCCCTCCACCAGAATTGCGCGTTCCACGGCAGTGGTTTGCAGGTCTGAACAGCAAGGCCGTCAAAGTCGCAATCGGACCCCATAGTTCGGCCACCCCCGCTGCTACATTGCGAAAGCTGGGCTGCGACGTGGCTATGCGGGGAGAGCCCGACGAGACATTGCCTAAATTGGCATCAGCAGCGTGGTCGCAAATCGAAGGTTGTTGCTGGAAATCTTCGGATGCAGAGCATATTACTCCCACGGCTGCGGTGACCAATATGCGAAATCTGGGAGCTCTCGATTTTCACAATTTCAATGTAGAGGCGCATTCGCATCGGCACCACGTGTTCCATGGCTCCGGACGTGGGGCGGAGTTGGAATTTGCGCGGGGTTGTCCCTGGTCCTGTTCGTTCTGCAACAAAACCCTGTTCCGCAATAAGTACCGGGAGCGCGAAGTCAGCGCAGTCATTGCCGAAGTTGACACGCTTATTGCGCGTGGCGTTGACTACATCTACTTTATCGATGAAATTTTCGGAGTCGGACACAACGTTCGCCTGCTGTTGCAGGAACTTGCCGAACGGCCCATCAGCATCGGGCTGCAAACACGAATCGATTTATGGGATGAGGAAAGTCTTGATCTGCTGGGCCGGGCGCACTGCATTTCGATGGAATGTGGAATCGAGTCGATTACAGAAGAAGGCCGTGACGAGTTGAACAAGAACTGCCGCCTGAGCACCGAACGCTTATCTGAACTGCTTGTTTATGCGCGGCAGCGAATTCCCTGGGTGCAGGCAAATTTGATCCTCACCGAACACGATCAGCGCGAGAAGATCAAGAGGTGGCAGGACCATCTCAAAGCCAACGGGGTGTGGGTCAGTGAGCCCGTACCTATGTTTCCTTTTCCCGGCACCCCCGAATATCAACAGATGTTCGGCGTGCCCGATGACTACGCATGGGAGCGCGCGCACAACTACTACACGCTTACATTCCGCTAGCAAGGATACAGCGACATTCAGGAGGCGCAGCCCGCCACTCTTGAGGAATTGGAATGCGCATTCTAGTAACCGCTGACACCATAGGCGGGGTCTGGATCTACACTCGAGAACTGGTTACTGGCCTGCTTCAGCGCGGCCACTCGGTAATTCTAGCGAGCTTCGGAAAAGTGCCTCTCCCCGATCAGAACCAGTGGATGTGCACGCTCCCTTCTGCTAAGTTTCAATTTCATCCGACTGAATTTCCGCTGGAGTGGATGCAATACTCGGAAGCCGGCATCGCCGATTCGTTTCGATTCTTGGCAGATCTGATCAGCGAAACTAAACCTGACATCTTACACTCCAGCCAATTCTGTTACGGTGCTCTCGATTGCGGAGTACCGAAAATTGTCGTTGCGCACAGCGACGTTGTCAGCTGGTGGAAGGCTGTGCATGGCAACGAGCCGCCACACTCAGATTGGTTTCGTTGGTACGTGGAGACTGTGACCCGCGGGTTGGCACAAGCTGACAGCGTGGTCGCACCCTCGGAATGGATGCTGGCTTCGGCAAAGAACCATTACAGATTTGATACGCCTGCGCGGGTGATTTACAACGGTCGTGATCCGAAAGTCTTCGAGCCCTCGGGCAAAAAGCAGAACGTCGCAATCTCAGTAGGCCGATTGTGGGACCAGGGCAAACAGGCGAACCTGCTTTTGGCTCGGCGGCAGTCGATTCCGGTTCAGATTGTCGGACCCAGAGACCATCCTGAGAAGATTCACGCTGCCAACCATAACTTTGGGTTCGTGCCGGGTGTAGAGCTTCTCGACTCGCAGAGCGAAGCTGATCTCAGCCGACTTCTTTCTCAGGCGGCCATTTACGTTGCCACCTCTCGCTATGAGCCGTTCGGGCTTGCCCCAGTGGAAGCTGCATTTTCGAAGTGTGCGCTGGTCGCGAACGATCTGCCAGTGTTCCATGAGCTTTGGGGGGACTGTGCTGTGTATTTTGGTTACAACGACCCAGGATCGTTAGCTGAAGCAATACGTGAAGTGTCTGGTAACCCGGCGTTGCGGGATGACTATGCCGAGCGCGCCTATCGGCGAGCCCGCAGTCGATTTGATTCGCGGCGAATGGTCGATGAGTACGAAAGCCTCTATCACGAACTTGCATCCAAGAGTGCAGCCGCATGATATCACACTTGAGACTGCGTTTTTTCGCGCATTCCTGGCGCTCCGACTGGAATCACGGAAACGCTCACTTTCTTCGTGGGTTGACTTACGAACTGGCTCGTCTTGGGCACGAGGTCCGGTGCTACGAAGCAGAAGATGCTTGGTCATTCGTTAACCTGCTGCAGGAGCCCATGGCTGCGGAATCGCTTGAGGAATTCCATTCAAACTTTCCAAACCTCGACGTGCGCACCTTCGCTTCGCCGAAATTGAAGGAGTTTGCGGAAGACGAACTTAAAGATGCCGACATTGTCGTCGTGCACGAATGGAATTCTCCCGACGTCTCGGATGTGATTTTGTCTTTGAGGGGCAGGTTCGTGTATCGTGTGCTTTTCCACGACACTCACCATCGCGCGTACACCAGCCCCAAAGAAATCGCAAGGATCCCGATCTCTGGCTTCGATGGCGTGCTCGCGTTTGGTGAAGCCGTTCGCCGCATCTACACGGAGGCCTTTCAGGCACGCCGTGCCTGGACGCTCCACGAGGCTGCCGACACCGCGCATTTTGATACCACTGCGTCCAGCGACTCCGCCGTCGTCAACTGGATTGGAAACTGGGGCGACGAGGAGCGAACCCGCGAACTCCACGAATTCCTTGTTAGCCCTCTGGAAGCTCTCGGAACTCCTGCTGTCGTTTATGGAGTCCGGTATCCCGCGGAGGCCAAGGCGGTGCTCGAATCAGCGGGAATTCGCTATGGCGGGTACTTGCCAAACCTCGCAGCTCCCAAGGTTTACTCTCAGGCCACCCTCACCTTACACATTCCTCGAAGATATTACGCGAACGGCCTCAGCGGAATCCCAACTATTCGTATGTTCGAAGCTATGGCTTGCGGTACTCCGCTGGTCTGCTCACCATGGTCCGACACAGAAAGGTTGTTTACTGCCGGGCAGGATTACCTTTGCGTTTCTGACGGTAGAGAGATGCAGTCCGAGATCTCGCACCTTTTGCACGATGAAGCGGCGCGCCGCCAATTAGCCCGTAACGGCTTGGAAACCATTCGGCAGCGCCACACATGCGCGCACCGCGCCGAGGAGTTCCTGCAAATTTGTGAGGAGTTGGGACGATGAAAATCTTTGTCTTCGGTTCCAGCGTGACTTCAACGTACTGGAATGGTGCGGCCACCTACTATCGTGGGATTTACAAAAATCTGCATCGCCTCGGGCACTCTATTATCTTTGCCGAGCCTGATATTTACCGTCGCCAGCAAAATCGCGACATTGGCGATGTCGACTATGCTGATGTCCGCGTTTATCAAACGCCAACCGACCTTCCACAGCTTCTCGCGGATGCGGCAAAATGCGACGTTGTCATCAAGCACAGTGGGGTCGGCGCCGATGATGAATATCTCGAGCGGCAGGTGCTCGCGTGCAGTTCCGATCGAACCAAGGTCATTTTTTGGGACGTGGACGCACCGGCGACGTTGGCGAGGGTCGAAGGAAATCCGAATGATCCCTTTCGTGAACTGATTCCAAACTACGATCTTGTTCTCACTTATGGCGGCGGACCACCTGTAGTCGAGCACTACGTTCGCCTCGCCGCCAAAGGCTGTATCCCTATTTACAACGCTCTGGATCCTGATACGCACCATCCGGTCGAGCCAGACCCGGAACTGCTTTGCGATCTCGCCTTCATCGGACATCGCCTCCCTGATCGTGAAACAAGGGTCGAGGAGTTCTTTTTGCGGGCGGCTACGCTCGCGCCCCGGATGTCGCTTCTTCTTGGCGGTGAAGGCTGGGGCAGCAAGAACTTACCCGCAAATGTGCGCTGGATTGGCCATGTGGGGAGCGAGAAACACAACGTGGTGAACTGCTCGGCAAGGATGGTGTTGAACGTAAACCGTGAGTCCATGGCAAGAATCGGTTTCTCCCCGCCAACCCGAATCTTTGAAGCTGCGGGATCGGCAGCTTGTGTCATTACGGACGGCTGGGAGGGAATTGAAAGCTTTTTTACGCCAGGTAAGGAAATTCTGCCTGCGACCAATGCTGAAAACGTCGTGAATCACCTTTTCCGAGTGGGAAGGCGAGAGGCTCAAGCAATTGGCACAGCCATGTTGCATCGTGCACTGCGCGAGCACACTTACCAATTGCGCGCCGAAAAAGTTAACGAGATCCTGGAGAAGCTTTTCGACCACAATTTCAGCACTCATCCCGACATCGTTGCCAGTTCTGCGGAAACGACACTTTGCTCGTGAGGGAAACAGACCTTGAGAATCGTCATCTTTGGCCTTTCGATCACCTCTTCCTGGGGTAATGGGCACGCAACCACGTATCGCGCGCTAGTTAGTGGGCTACATCGCCGAGGACACAAAATTGTGTTTTTCGAAAAAAATCAGGAGTGGTATGAATCTAATCGCGATCTCCCGAACCCCGACTTCTGCCAATTGCGGTTGTTTCAAGACTGGTCCTCGATCTCGCCAATTGTTCGCCGCGAGCTGCGGGATTGCGACGTAGCGGTTGTAGGATCCTATTTCCCGGACGGGCTCGATGCTGTTCAGGAAGTGCTCGATTCGAATGTTCCAGTGAAGGCTTTTTACGACATTGACACTCCGATCACGATTTCCAACCTACGCGATGGTACCGCCGGATATCTCGAGGCGAGACAGGTCCCGGGATTCGACCTCTATTTCAGTTTCACGGGCGGGCCACTGCTAAAGAAGCTGCAATCTGAATTCGGCGCTGTCCGGGCAGTTCCACTTTATTGCTCGTTTGAAGAGAACAAGTATTATCCTCGCAAGACCTACCGCCGCTACCAAAATCACCTTAGCTACATGGGAACATACGCGGAGGACCGTCAGGACAAACTCCAGGCTTTATTCATAGAACCTGCAAGTGCTGCCCCGGACTTCAAGTTCGTGCTGGCCGGTCCACAGTACCCGCGGAAACTCAAATGGCCCGATAATATACGGCACATCAAGCATCTATCGCCTCGCTGGCACCCTCACTTTTATTCATCGTCTCGAGTAACACTGAATCTTACACGCCAGGCCATGGTCGATTGCGGCTTTTCCCCATCGGTACGTTTGTTCGAGGCAGCCGCTTGCGGTTGCCCAATCGTTTCCGACTACTGGCCGGGCCTCGAAACCTTTCTGCGAATCAACGAGGAGATCTTGATTGCGAGAAGCTGCAGTGAGGTGCTCTGCGTGATAAGGGATGTTGAAGAAGGGCAACTACGAGGGATCGCGGAACGTGCACGAGAACGCGTCCTATCGGAGCATAGCTCGCAATGCAGAGCAGAGGAGTTCGAGAATTACGTGGCTACCGCAAAATCGTCCAAGAAAGCTATGAACCTCACTGCCGCCATGCCATCTAATTCTGAGTCGTTTGATACACAGGAAACGTCCGAACTGATCACTAGCTGACTCTGGCTCAGTTAAAGCCTCAAATGGAAAGGAGAGCGAGAATGCCATCCAAGTCAAGGTCTAGAGTGCTAACCAATCACGACGAAATCCGCCAGTGGGCCGAATCGCGAGGCGCAGCCCCTACGTGTGTCCGGGGTACAGGAGGCGGCGAAGATATAGGCATGATTCGTCTCGACTTTCCTGGCTACAGCGGAGAACAATCCTTGCAGGACGTGAGTTGGGACGAATGGTTTCGACAATTCGACGAGAATGATTTGGCGTTGCTCGTTCAGGACGAAATGGCCAGTGGACAGCAAAGTAACTTTAATAAGTTAATCAACCGAAGAACGGCTTATGCAGCCTCGGAACCACAGCGTTCCCGAGCAGGATCGCGAAGGCGGAGTGCTAGTTCTCGCAATGCCGCGAAGGCTAGTTCTAAGAGACGCACGCGGAGTTTTCGTGCTTCGAAATCCGGAACCTCAGAAAGGTCTAGCAAGCGCGGCCAAAGTCGTGGCCAGTCCAAGCAAACAAAGCAACGCGGGCGTCCGAGTAGAGGCCTAGTGGCTGGAGAGAAAAAACCTGCGATGGCTACGCGGGGTAAATCGACACGCTCTGCGCGTGGACGCTCTACCGGAACCTCAGGCCGAAGAGCGGCATAATTTTGCGTCGTCTGACTGATGGATTTTGAACACGTACCCAGCGCGGCGGAGATCACGTAATAGGCGTCCGCGGTAGAAGTCGTATGCGCGTCGCAAGCGCCCCTCTTCGTCCGCACCTTGCGTGGCCGTGAAAGCCATTTTGCAATACGCCATCCTGAACGCCCCGTAAGCCATCAGGTAAGAGCCAATACGGCTTTTCGCGGCGTCTCCGCTGTGGCGAGCATAGCAACTTAGGAGCAAATTCGAGGCGTCTTCGTGCATATCCCATTCCACCATTGCGCCGGCTAGGTCCCAGGCAATGTCGGTGGGTCCTGGAAAAAAGTGGTCGTCACCATGGCTGCAGGCGTCCACTTTTAAAACGTTCTCTCCGGTGCTTGCAATCCATTCGTGCGGTTGCATCCTCCCATCGCAGATCACCGAATTTGTGGAGCAGAAGATATCCGAGGGAAGCTCTAAGTCGATTCCAAGTTCCTGAGAAGTATTGAAGCGAACCATCTCTAGCAATTCATCAGGCGCGCTGCTGCCGTGGCGGAATTCGGAGCGACGATACGCACAATATCTTGCGATTTGTTCGATAAGACTCGGGCAGATTTCAGGGCGGTTCATCGGTCTTCCAGAAACAAAAGCGTACGCGCTAAGTCCATTGCTCGCATCTCTGACTGACGGGCCGAAACCTAATTCCGAAATGCGATCTGCCCGCTTCCGTGCCTGGGCTCCAAACCGCCCAAAACCTTCGAATTTCAGGATTTCTGTTCCATCGCTCGAAACGAACTTCAAACGCTCGATTTGCGGCCAGCAGGCTGGCCACTTGTCAGATCCGCTTAGCAGCAAAGCTCTCCACTCGCCATTTCCGACAAATCTGCCATGATCGAGTCGCGTATAGAAGTTCGGTGCTATGCATTTCCAACGAAACTGTCGAGACCGCGTGGCAGCGCCTGGGCTACACAATGTATTAGCTTCTGATGCACGAGTTCCCCAAAATGTGATTCGTTCAGCATCAACTCCGTGCCTTACTAACGATTCCCCCACTGACAAGAACGAGGATCCGCTGAGGCCCGGACCTTCGTCGACCACAATGAATCTTGATCCGATCCTTTGCTGCTGGTGGATCCAGCTAATTTGCCCAACATTGAACACAGTGACACGGTTGTACGGATGTCCGGATGGACGAACGGTAATTCGAGATGCCGCAATGCCGCGCCCCCGGAGTGCCGCGGTCCATAGGGCACTGAGGACCGTCCCTATGCTTCGAATCCCAATCACTGCGTACGAGTAATTTGAGTCGGACCTGGAAGCTTCATCCGCAAAATCCCGCGGATGCAGCGCATAGTACGCCAAACCCTCGGGTGGCGAAACCTCGATCACTTCAGGGAATGGCAACTCGCAAAATTCGCGCAGTAAGAGTTGCAGCTCAGTACTTGGCGTGCAACTCAAGTAGGATCCGGCAAGCACATCAGTCAACGTGCAAGCGCGGCTAACATCAGGCCAATTGCAATCCTTAAGGCCACACTCCAACTCTCCCGCACGAACCAGAGCTTCGAGAATTTCGTCACTACGGCCCGGTTTGATTTGCTCAAGACTTTCGCAAAGTCGCCGACTCAGGCCATCCGTTGCGATGCGCTCGCGAGTGTTGCGAAAAACCAGCAGGTTTACGGGATCAGCCATGTTGATTTCGTGCCCGTACGGAACCGGACACGTCACCGTAATCGGAAAGCTCTACGATGAGCAGTTCTCCCGCGGCGAGCACGCGGAAGTATCTCGCCTCCCGCTCATCTGCAAACTTAAACATTTTAGGGATCATCTCTGTCGCGGCCACGATTCCGTAATCGACGACCCCATGTGCCCTGAAGCTGTAAAGGCGAAATAAGCCAAATGGGTACTCCGTTAATACCGCATTCAACAGACCAGCTACAGCAAGGCCGATCGCCGCATTGGCTGCGGCTGGATTGTTCTTTCGCATGATCGCGGCTGCAACCAGATTGCCGCCGACATGGGCATAATCGATTACAGAATGTGCCTTGGCGGGAATAATGTTAGGAAAAATGTCGCGAAAAAATTTGCGAAGCACGAAACCTCCAACGGCACTACTTCGCGTCGCCAGCAAAATGTTAAGCCACTTTTCTCGATTCATTATTACGAGAAAACAAGTCAATCATGGCGCGACTAAAAGCCGGAATATCGTCCGGTTTACGGCTGGAAACCAGATTCCCATCTACCACAACTTGTTCGTCGATCCATTCAGCTCCCGCGTTGCGAAGATCCGTCTTCAAGGAAGGCCAGGATGCGATTTGACGGCCCCGCGCTTGTCCAGCTTCGACGATCGTCCAAGGGCCGTGGCAGATGGCCGCTACCGGCTTGCCGTCATCGAAGAACGACTTCACAAAGGCTACAGCTTCCGGAATCATTCGAAGCTTGTCAGGATTTATTACTCCTCCGGGAAGCAGTAAGGCATCGAAGCTTTCCGCCTTGGCCCTGGATAACG
>JAFAGX010000355.1 GCA_019237515.1 Acidobacteriaceae bacterium | reverse complement strand
TTCTGGGCCAGCGGCCGCGATGCTTGGAGCTATGCAGGAGCGGGAAACCGAGCATCGCAGGCCGACCCCGCCCAATGAGATTGGTCCGTTCTACAAAAAGCGCGCCCCAGAAACTGCTATGCTCCGGTCGTCCGGGGATCCAGGAATGCCGCTTGCTGTCTCGGGCCAGGTTTTCAATACCCGTGCCGACAAGCTCTCGAACGCTGTGCTCGAAGTCTGGCAGACGGATCATTTGGGCCACTACGATCTCGACGGCTATCGGTATCGCGCCAAATTACCGGTCGACAACAATGGAGCGTACAAGTTCGATTCGGTGATGCCGGGCCATTATCCGGACCGAGTATGCCAGCACGTTCACTACCTGGTGACTGCGCCGGGTCACAAGCCGCTGGTCACGCAACTATACTTCTCAACGGATCCGGTTTTTGACGGCGATCCCGACCGCAATTTCGGACGCGACCCGCTGATCCACAGCCGTGAGTTGGTTCGTCCAGTCACTCTTTCTGGCGATCCCAATACGATCCAGGCAGTCGTGCGCTTCGAGCTTGTGTTGGAGTTGCTGTGATGAGCTGGTTGCGCCTGGCCGCTGCAGTGTTCATTCCGGCATTGCTCTTAGCCGCAACCAACGCCAAGCCGGAACGCACGATCACGGTTCCCCCCGGCGCGGACGTGCAATTCACGGCGATTTCTCCCAAAGGCGATTCCATCGCAGGTGCATGCAAGGACGGGCAGGTCCGGGTGTGGACTCTTCCTGGCGGTGAGCTGCGACAGGCTTTCAATCTGCAGGATCAGCACGTTTCCAGCATGACCTTCGCAGACGACGGGACATTGCTTGCGGTCGGGGGAAATCGTGGTGCGGTAAAGATCTGGGCGATGCCCTCCGGCACGCTGAAGCACGATATCAAAGCCGGCGTGAATGTAAATGCTTTGGCGCTTTCCCCGAACAAGAGTCTACTTGCGGTCGCGAGGCAGGAGCGTCCAGCCGAATTGTGGGATTTGGATGTGGGCCGCGTGATTACCGAGCTTCCGGCGAAATTCTCCGGTTCGCTGGCGCTCGCTTTTTCTCCCGATGGGCAACGCCTAGCTTCTGCCGATGCCGACACGGCGATACGAGTCTATGAGGCGAGTACTGGCGCGATTCGCGCTACAGCGAATGATCTGCTACTTGAGACATTCGCAATTACATTTTCAGGGGATAGCAAGAATCTTTATGCGGGCGGAGCTGATAAGACAATTTCGGTGATCGATGCGAGCAACGGGAAAATTGTCACCAGCTTCCCCAAGCAGTCTTTGGTGGTTGGCGATTTGCATCGCTCTCCGGATGGAAAGTTCCTGGTCGCACTTTACTTCGACGAGAAAAGCTTCAGAAATCCAGCTCCGGCGATTTTGTGGGATATCGCTGGCCAGTCCATCCAAACAAATCTTTCTGAGCCGGGCATGACACCAAATGGCGGCGGGATCACAAAGAATGGACATGTGCTGCACAATAACAGCACAGGTCCACAGCTGCAGATCTGGTCGGTGCGGTAACGCAACGGATCAAAACCGTTGAGCCCATGTTCAATGCCCGAATCCACACCGACTACATCGGCCTGACGGCGCTCATACTCGTCGGGCTTTCGTGGATTATCTTTTGCGTGATCTTTCGCCTGCGCAAAAGACCGCCCCAGGCGAAGGAGGCCAAGCGTGATCCAGTGGCGAAATGGGGGATGGTGCTGCAAGGGTGCGGATTTTGGCTGGTCTGGTTGTTCCGTCGAAGCGATTGGTGGCCGATTTCTGGATGGATAGCGGCCGAGATCATTCTGGGGACGGTAGCCGTAGCATTGGCTTATGCCAGCTGTTGGCTGTGCTACTCGGCGGTGAAGACGCTGGGAAAACAGTGGACCTATGCCGCCAGAGTCATTGAAGGGCATGAACTGATCACGGGAGGGCCGTATGCCTTGGTGCGCAATCCAATTTACCTTGGCATGTTCGGTTTAGTGGTGGCAACCGGTCTGGTTTTGGCGAAGTGGTGGGCGCTGCTGTTGGCCATTATTTTTTTTCTAGCGGGAAATCAGATTCGGGTGCGGGCAGAAGAAAGACTGCTTCGGGAGGCTTTTGGACCAAGATTCGAGGAGTACGTCAGGAATGTGCCAGCATTTTTCCCACGAATACAGTGACAGTGGTTGTCGGGCTGCGCCCGACCGGACAGCCGAGGGCTGCTGTCCCTACGTGGTTTGTGGCGAACCCGTGGGAGAAAAGCAGGTCCCTCGACTCGGCGCGACCTCGTCGCGCGAACCTCGCTCGGGAAGACAGAGAAGCGTTTATTCCCGCCCGTCGAAAAGCGTGAAGGGTGGGTCAGCGAGCCTCTATTGATGGTTGTCGGGCTACGCCCGACCGGACAGCCGAGGGCGGCTGTCCCTACGTGGTTGGTGACGTTCAGCCCAGAGTTTTTCGCAATTCGCGGCGGAGAATCTTGCCCGAGGCAGTTTTGGGGATGGCATCTACAAAGCGAACATCACGCGGTTGCTTGTAGTGAGTGAGGCGGTCGGCCACGAAGCTGCAAAGAGCTTCTTTGGTTTTGTCCGACGCCAGTGTCCCTTCTCGCAGAACCACGAATGCAACCGGAACCTCACCGGCGCAAGAATCTGGCCGGCCCACCACGCCGCAATCGCGCACGCCGGGATATTCCAGCAGAACGCCTTCAATTTCGGCGGGCGCAACCGGGAATCCTTTGTACTTGATCATCTCTTTGCGTCGATCAACCACGTAATAAAAATCGTCGGCGTCGCGGCTGACGATGTCACCAGACCAATACCAGCCGTCCCGCAGAACTGCGGCGGTTGCTTGCGGCTCTTTCCAATATCCCAGCATGAACTGCGGACCACGCATGACGAGTTCTCCCGGACAGCCGTCAGAGACTTGTGCGCCGTTCTCATCGAGGACCTGGCAGTCGGTTTGAGCGAGGGGCTGGCCGATTGATTCCGGGCGGTAGAACTCCGGCTCAAGATATCCCACATGGGTGACGGGAGAGGCCTCGGTCATCCCATAGCCCTGACAAACAAGAATTCCGGTGAGCGAGGTGAAACGCCGCGCCAGTTCGGCAGCGAGCGGCGCAGCGCCAGATTTCACCCACCGGAGCTTGTGGTCTTTCGGGAATTGCCCACTTTCCGCCGCCTGACATAACGCATTCAGAGCAGGAGGCACGGTCGGCATCATCGTGACGCGTTGTTCGCAAATCAGGTTGATAACTTGTGGAAGATTAAACCTGGGGATCAATACAATCGTGGCGCCCAGCGTGAGCACAGGGTTGAGGACGACATTGAGGCCGTAGATGTGATAGAGCGGCAGGAAACACAGAACGGTCATGTCGTGGGCCATCGCAGTTCCGTGCGGCCCAATAAACTGGAATACATTTGCCACCAGGTTGAAATGGGACAACATCACGCCTTTGGGAAGTCCGGTCGTCCCACTCGAGTAAGGAAGCGCCGCGAGAATCTCAGTTGATGGCCGCTCTGATTTCGGCAAAGATCCGCTACTTCGCTGGAGCAAGTTTCCGAAGGGTTCGCCTCCGGAGGCTTGTTGCCGGATGTGATAGACACGCCGGAGCTCCGGCAGACCGGAAAGATTGATGCCCTCAAGATTTGGACCATCGCTGACGAGCATTGCGGCGCAGGAATTTTCCAGCTGGTGACGAACCTCGCGCTCACGATAGGTGGGATTCAGAAGGGTAGGGATGCCTCCGGCTAGGGTCGCGGCATGGTAGGCGACGCAGAACTCCCAGGAATTTGGGAGGAAGATGGCGACGACTTCCCCGGGCCGGAGCCCTGCCGCGACGAAACCGCGTGCTGCTGCCTCTACCAGATCGCCATATTCGGCGTAGGTGAGGCGGCGATTGTCAGAGGGATCGACGATGGCCGTTTTTGTGGGGAAGCGCTGACAACTCTCCAGAACTACATCGTGAACCAGGCGTCGGTGCGGATCGGCGTAGAGCTGGGTGCGCAGCATTGCGGCTTTAGATTGTAGCGAAACTCGACCGAAAAATTACCCAGCCTTTTGGGGCAGTCCGCAAACCGCCTCAAGCTTGCTCGGGGTGACAATGAAACGCACTTCTACCCGGCCAGCTTGCGCAGGAATTCCTGCTCGGTCATGCGATATTTGAAAGCTTTGCGGCCATCGATGAAAACCACGGGAACTTCGTCGGTGAACTGGCGGCGCAGGTCTTCGTCTGAGTCGACATCGATTTCTTTCCAGTTAAAGCCGCCACGGCGGTGAAGCTTGGCTACGGTTTCTTTTACGATTTCGCAAAGGTGGCAGCCCTTCCGCGAGTAAACAATCACCTGCCGTAGCTCCGACATGGCGGCAGTGTAACAGAATGCTTGCTCGTGTCATCAAACGTAACACTGGTCTGAAGATCAGACCAGATCGTGTCCGAATGCACTTGCCGGGATCGAGGCGTTCATTGATTCCAGTACACTTATCTTCGCGGACAGGAATGTCCGCGCCACACAAAAGGCGCAATGATGCTGAATGGAAAACCCCTGGAAGGCAAGACGGTTCTCATCACGGGTGCGGCCAAGCGTTTGGGGAGAGCGATGGCGCTGACGCTGGCCGAAGCAGGGGCTGATGTAGCGATCACGTTTTTGCGCTCGGCACGCGAAGCTCGCAACACGGTCAAGGATTTACAAAACCTAGGAGTCCGCGCGCTTGCGATTGCATGTGACGTCACCGACGAAACCAGCGTGAAACTAGCCATCAGGAACACAATTAAAGATCTTGGCGGCATCGACATTCTCATAAACAACGCAGCCAATTACGAAACTGTGGAATTTGAAAAGCTAACCCTTGAGCGGTGGGATGCGATTTTCGCCACGAATGCCCGCGGTCCATTTCTGGTTTCACGGGAGGCCCTGAAGCAATTGCGCGAGCGCCAGGGAAAGATCATCAACATGGGTTCCCTGGGCGGGATACAGCCCTGGAGCAGCCACGCTCATTATTGTTCTTCGAAAGCCGCACTTCACATGCTCACTCGCGTCATGGCCAAAGCTTTAGCGCCGGAGATCGCGGTTAATTGCGTCGCACCCGGCATGATTGATCTCGGCGAGAGAGCCGCAGCGGCCTTCATGAAGCGCATGGCCAAGCAGACGCCGATGCGACGCAACGGAGCCGCGGACGATATCTCCGCCGCGGTCTTGTTTTTTGCTACTGCCCCTCATTTCATTGCCGGGCAGATCCTGACCGTCGATGGTGGTTTAGGCCTGTAGGTCAGCGGCTATTCAGCGCTTGTGGCATCAATGAT
>JAFAGX010000257.1 GCA_019237515.1 Acidobacteriaceae bacterium | reverse complement strand
CCTTCCTGCTGTTCCAGAATACTGTGACAAATATCGCAATCTTTGCGGACCACCCGCCCATCCGCGCTGACGTGCTGCCCGTCATGGCAGCGGAAGCATCCGGGAAAATAGAAATGCCCGATATTGTTCGGGTGAGTCTTCCAATTCAGCTTCATTTCCGGGAAGGTCGTGCTGCGATAGATGCGTTGCACCTCCGCAATGGCAGTGCGGATTTCAGCCTGTTTGCTTTTTTCTACATCGGGATATTTCACGGAGTAGAACTTGTGTAATTCGGTCGCAATGCCCTGCACTGCGGCGTCCGTGTTCGGATAAGTATTGGTCAACACCGCGACCGCCTGTTGCTTGATGAAAGGCAGCGAGGGATCCAGGCGCCCGGCAAAAAGAGACTCGTCTACAGCCCGGTCAGGGGGCACATAGATGTGCGTTGGACGATTGTGGCAATCTACACAATCCATGCGTCGTTTGGGTCGTTTTGCAATTTCTGCCTGGGACAAAGGTGAATCCTTTGCCGCGTATTCGGTCACCCTGCCTTGCAGGTCTTTGACGTGGATGTAGGGGATGACCTGCCTTTGCTCATCCGTGGCAACATAGGTGATCTCGTTCGCGATATTCATATGCCAATGGATTCCCGCAGGGGCCCCGGTCATCGGATCGCCGCCACCAGTTTTCAGCAGCATTCGAATCTGACGCGGCGTGTTCTTCTCGTCGTTTGCATAATGTGTGAAGACTTTCAATTGCGCCCCATAGAATCTGCGTGGCCAATGACACTCCTCGCAAGTTTCCGGCGCGGGTCGCAAATTGTGGACTGGCGTGGGAATGGGGCGAGGGTAGGTCTTGAATGCCGTGGCAAAGACTTGCCGCGCGCCCGATAGCTTGGATCGCACATACCAGGATGCGCCTGCTCCCACGTGGCATTCCACGCACGCCACACGAGCGTGCGGCGAGAGTTGATAGGCTGTGAACTCCGGATTCATCACCGAGTGGCAAAGCTGTCCGCAAAACTGAACGGAGTCGGTGAACTCATAAGCCTTGTAGCTGCCCACCACGCTCATCCCAATGAAAACGATGGTGAAGCTGAAGAAAAACGCGACTGCGCCGCGCTGCGTGGGATCATTGAAATCGACACGCAGATAACGTACCGTTTCGCCGGGAATCTGGTCTCGCCGTTTGCGGGTGTCCCACCATGCGCCTACTGCGATTAGCAGCAATCCCAAAATCAAGAATCCTGGCGCAACCATGTACGCGAGAATGCCAACGTACGGACTAGGGGTGGTCGAGAGCACATCAATGAGAAAAAGAAAAACAATATTCCCCAAACTGACCAGCGCCAGGGCCGCGCCCGAAAGGCTAATGGGATTTCTCAGCGCCTGCCAGACTTTGGCAAACCGCTTCACCTCATCGGACTTCGATTTTTCAGGGCTCATTCATCATCTCCGGCAAGCATCGATAGAAATCACACCTGTTGCCCAAAACCGATGTCACAGATGTTGACTGATGGAAAACGATTGTCCCGCAATCAGGAACCAACAATCCAGTTCTTTGTGTCACCGGCTTGGTTCAACGGGTTCTGTTTCGGGTGCCCCGGATTTGTGTCCGTTGCTCGCGGTGCTGGACGTCGCGCCTGAAGTGCTCTCTGCTTCAGGCTGTGTCGGGCGAAGCGCTTGCATCAGTGTCGGCGAATCCAAACCGTGCTCCTCGCGATAGTGCTCGACTGACATTTTTCCGTCCCACCAGGCCCAGTTCATCGGGTACACATCCGGATCAAGAAACACCTGGTAAAAGTGCCAGACAACGATCGCCAGCGTAGCCAGCACAGCTTCATAAAGGTGTACAGCAGTGGCCACATCCAGCCACCAGCGCGGCAGATGATTACCGAAGAAAACTTTCGCCCACAGCATGACTCCAGTGCTCGCCATCACGATCAGGCCCCATACCAGCGCCCAATATTCCGCTTTTTCCGCGTAATTGAATCGTGCGAACTCAGGCTTCTTCCTTCCAAAGCCGAGATAGTAAGCCATGGTGTGCCACACGTCGAAGGCGTCGTCGAGAACGGGGAGAAAATCCTTGAATAAACGGCGGCCTTCCCGACTGAAGGCGATGTAGAAGAGATGCGATAATCCGGCGGCAATCAGAACGACCGCCGCGACTCGATGCGTGATTCCACGCACTTTTTCGTTCATCCCTAACAGCGCGGCAAACCAGGAGTCCGGGAACTTTAGGGCGAATCCGGTGATTACCAGGACGAAAAAGCTGCTGAGTAGGGTGATGTGCTGGGCGCGCTGGCTGATGCTCATTCGTGCGATGACCCGGTGCTCTGAATTGCGGCGCTGAATCGCCTTCCGCCGCCAGATCACGAAGTTGTGCAGCACCATACCGCCAATCACCACCACGATCATGCTGACATAAAATTTTCGGATCCAACGAACCGCAACGCTGCCGATGTCGGCGGAAAGTGGCGCGTCTACATGCACCTTGGCAGCGATGAATTTCTCGCTGACTCCCGGATGACACTGCCCACATGTCTTTACGAGATTCTGGCGATTAATCGTGGACCTCGGATCGCTGGATGGCAGGATATTGTGTACACCGTGGCAGCTCGCGCAATTGGCAACCACCTGTGAGCCCAGCTTCGATGCGAGCCCGTGATAGCTCGCCAGGTACGTGGTTGCGCGCCGTCCTTCAAAGCCAAACTCCTGTGACAGGCGTACGCCCTCATGACAGCGA
>JAFAGX010000591.1 GCA_019237515.1 Acidobacteriaceae bacterium | reverse complement strand
GGACCGGATGGCCGCTCTCGTTCGTAAAGAACGAGGGAGGAAAGTCCGAACTCCGCAGAGCAGTGTGCCGGATAACGTCCGGGAGGATGGTTCAAGCCCATTCGACGGAAAGTGCCACAGAAAATATACCGCCTGGAAACGGGTAAGGGTGAAAAGGTGCGGTAAGAGCGCACCGCTGGCGCAGCAATGGGTCAGGCAGGGTAAACCCCACACGGAGCAAGACCAAATAGGGAGGGAACTCGGATCGGGGCGCAAGCTCCACCGGGCACGTGCTGGCTCGGCGCGTCACAACCTCCGGGTAGGTCGCTTGAGCCGTACAGCAATGTGCGGCCTAGAGGAATGGCCGTCCTGCTGGAGCAATTCGGCAGACAGAATTCGGCTTACAGGTCCGGCTGCCATCTGATGTACCCGAGGCGAAAGAAATACTAAGGATTAAAAATTAATACTCACCGACATGAATTTTTAATCATTACCCGCAAGCGACTCTGCTTTGGAACGCATGCGTCTCGCTCGAACAATTGACATAACGTAGTGCAAATTCACGGCTTTGCTTCGTTGAGGAAGCGAAGTGGGTGTTTGGTGCGTGGTGTGCTATGAACCAAAGTACCTGGGGCGAAACAGAGAAGACATTCAAGGTCTGAAGGCGCTAAGCGCTGCAAAGGAGATACACATGTCAGTTCAGAAAAAGTCATTGATCGATCGCCAACCAGCCGGGGGGAAAGATGCAAAACCGGCTAAACGAAGAACCAGCATTGGAAGCACGCTTACGCCTTCTGCGTACACTAAGCGGGACGCGATGAAGCTTTTTAAGAAAAAGAAGTAGCTTGCTCCTTGGAAGAGAGCAGGGGCTGCGGCTTCCGCAGCCTCTTCTGTTTTTATTGATTAAACGGGATAAACTTCCTGCGGCTGGCTGGTCTTTCTGGTTATTCACTCGGCACAGACCTCAGAAATCCGTACTGGAGAAGTTCCCGAATCTGTCCTGAGTACTTAGCTTTCAAATCGGCCAGAGGAACCTCGTTTTCGGCGGCGACGGCCTCGAATATTCGTGCGAGCTTGTGTTTTCCGTCACAGCCGGCAACGAGAGACGCCAATACCGTGTCGACATCGTCATAAAAATATCGCGGCCCTTCTTCCAGCCTGAACTCAGCAGCCGCGAGACTCCAACCTGATGAAGAAATGTCAGCATCGGATCGTCCCTGCCTGCCCCGATTGCCGTCCAGACACGCTTGCTGAATCATCTTCAAATGCGGAGAAACTTGGAGTTTGTGGTCGAATAGAATTGAATCTGGTTGGTCTTTAACGAACCGCCGGGCGTCCAGTAATACCGGTATGTGCGCGCCATAGGCCCGGGAGCGGTCTTCAGGAGATTCATCAAACCAGAAAGAATTGGGGCGTTCACTAGCGCGTTGCAGAACAAGCAACCCGCTGCTTACTGACTCTGTCTCAAGCTCATGCAAGTAGCGATGCCATTCCGAGGAAGCATTCAATGGCTTTTCTTCGGAATCTTGAAGCCAAGACCAGACGTATAAGTCGGGAGAAGCTGTAGCCACGCGCATTACCCAGGCATCGCAACCAAGCCCTGAAAACGCCAAGGAAAGCCGCTCGCGCCAGCCCTGCTCGGCAGTATCGATCCATTGAAAAATCATTTGAAAGTACCCGCCTTCATTTAGAAAGCTGGCAGCCTCGCGGGCGAGATTAATACAGAATTGGTCGCCTCTTACTCCGGAGTCGCGGTAACGAAGTTGGACGAACGGTGAAATCACGAATGGTGGATTTGTGACGATGAGGTCAAACTTCTGCCCGATTACCGGCTCAAAAAGATTCCCCCGCTTGCAAACTACATTGCTGATTCCATTCCAAATGCAGTTAAATTGGGCGCATTCAAGGGCAATCGGATTCACATCGATCGCATACACCTGGTCGCTGTGAGTTGCAGCAAGGATTGCTTGTAACCCGCTGCCCGTTCCCAGATCGAGTGTTCTGCGTGATCGCGCACGCACGGTAAAGTTAGCCAATTCCAATGACGAAGCGGAGATGGACATGACCGCGTTCTCCTGCTCGTGGCAGTACGGGTGCACCAGCAACAAATCTTCATAAGGCTCGATACAAACCTCCGATGAAACCCGGCCATCACGTTCCCGCACGAATCCGGCCTCGACCAGTTCCGCCACGGTGAGCGGAGCGAACGCTGAACTGGCAGCTTCGCTAGTCACTGACTCTTCGCGGTCGAACAACCGCAAGAACGTATTTAGTGGTGTGACTGGGGAATCCGGGTGGAGAAGACGTGAAATCGGTATGGACGGTTCCAGACTTTCCGCAATACCACAGCTGTGATAACCCACAGAGTGCAGCAAACGGCGGAATTGTTGAAGCACGTCGGGATATCTGGCATTCGGAACAGAGGCAGATATTTCGGAGGAAGTTTCAGGTCGAGGTGTGATGGTAGCCATTGCCTAACTCCAAGACAAACCAATGACCCTCAGCGTGTTGCTTTTGATTGGGAATAACTTAGGGCTGCTCCGAAGACCAATCCTGATTAGGGACCCGAAGCAGCGGCAAAATAGTGCCACAATGAAAGTGAACTTTCAAATCACCAAGGCTTATTCTTGACAACCGGTTCGAAGGCTCCCATCTGATTTCCAGTTGCAGTTCCTTGCACTGCGTGTAGGATTGCGGCACGCGGGTTATGCCGCGCGAGAAGGCGTGAAAAACAAGGCCATTTACATCGCGACGGCTTTGGTTCTTGTGACATTCGCATTTCTACTCCATACATTTTCGCCAGCGCCTTTGCCTAAACCGAGCCCCTACACCGGGCCGCTCCCATTTGCAAATCCGCCAGAAGAAATTGCCGTGTTCGCGCTCATCACTGGCGTGAACCATCGCGTTGCTGCCTACGGGTATCGTGGGGGTTCTCTGTTTGAACGGCGCGAATTCTCCATGGCCGGAGCTTTAGTGAGGCATCCGAAAGGCGACTTGCTCATCGACACCGGTTTTGGCCGCAACATCGACCAGCAGTTCCGGTCTATGCCTGCCATATTCCGTGCCATCACTTTCTACAGCCTGTGGCAGCCTGCCGTCGATCAGATGCAGGCTTCCGGGTACGATCGGAAATCCCTTCGTGCCATTCTTTTAACTCATTCCCATTGGGATCACGTAAGCGGCTTGCCTGATTTTCCTGGCGTGCCTGTCTGGGTGACAGCCAAGGAACACGAGTTCATCCGGCAAAGCGGACCGATGGATTTTTGCAAACTCTTCACTGGCATACGTTACGAAGAGTATGGGTTCGAGGGTGGGCCGTACCTGGGATTTCCCGCAAGCCACGACATCTACGGTGATGGCTCGATCGTAGTGGTGCCTGCGCCCGGTCACACGCCGGGCGGCGTGATCATTTTCGTGACTTTGCACGATGGGACGCGTTACGCGTTTGTTGGCGACCTGGTATGGCAGTTGGAAGGAATTACGCAGCGCGAGGAGCGGCCGTGGATTACACGCAGGAAGGCCGACACGGATCCTCAAGGCACACGCGAAAACCTGCTGCGGATGATCGCGGTCAAAGAACGTATGCCAGAGCTGAACATCGTACCGGCTCACGACATGCGCGCCTTTGCACAAATCCCTAAGTTTGCAGTGCCAGCAGCGCGGTAGCAGAAGGGCGGCGGCGATTGTCGTGCCTGGCTGTTAAAATTGAGGTGCGATACGGGGGTTACGATGAACGTTCCCGTGCTAGTTTCCTTGCTGCTCCTCCTCGCTCAAACTTCGAGCGGTCCTTCTCCTGAAATGCTACAGCGTGCTCGTGAGGAAGCCGAACGGCACAAGCAGGCCGCAATTCGCATCAACGAGCTTGCCGGGCAGATTCATTCCGAGAATGACGCGAAGAACTTTGTAGCCGCGATCGCGGCAGTTTTTGAAAAGGAACTTCCTCCCGCGTGGGCTACGCGCAGCATCCGTGAGCGGGTAGCTCGCGCCGAATACGAATCGGTCGCAGATTCGGCATTGATTTCCGAGCAGCGTATTGTCGACGTCTGGAACGAGTACATTCGGCAAATTGCCGGGCCGGATGAGGCGCTGGTGAATACAGCAGAGATTCACAATTTACGAGATAGCGAATTTACGCTGGCTCAAAAATTTTGGACGCGGGGAAGCCAGCAAATCTGGACAGTGCCAAGTGTTTACGCGGTCGGTGATGACGGAAAAGTGGCTGAAGGATGCCGCGCGATGGAGGCGATTCGGGTCATTTATGACCTTTACCGCTTCCAAAATCTGCAAGGCGCGCGCGATCGCGTAAAACGTGGCGTCTTGGTTTCCGAGATGGTCAAGAATGTCTCAGACTCGACTCCGCGCCGTGGAGTTT
>JAFAGX010000225.1 GCA_019237515.1 Acidobacteriaceae bacterium | reverse complement strand
AATCAACCACAGAGGACACGGAACAATCTTGTGCCCTCTGTGGTTCAGTTTTTCTGAGACATCTTGGCTGACTTCTGTTGCCCGCCGATCCACTCCGTTATCCTCTCATCCAGAACATCAAGCGGCAGAGCGCCCGCATCGAGAACTTCGTCGTGGAAGCTGCGCAGATCAAACCGGTCGCCAAGCTCTTTCTTCGCCCGCTCGCGAAGTTCGATGATCTTCAACTGCCCGACTTTATACCCGAGTGCCTGTCCTGGCCAGGCAATGTAACGATCCGTTTCACTTTGCACATCCGGCTCATCGACTGCCGAATGGGCATGGAAGAAATCCACCATCTGCTGCCGGCTCCATTTCTTGTAGTGCACCCCGGTATCGACGACGAGCCGAATCGCCCGCAGCATTTCATCCTGAAGCCTGCCGTAGTCGCTGTATGGGTCCTGGTAGAAGCCGACTTCCTTTCCCAGCCGCTCCGAATACAGCGCCCAGCCTTCGATGTACGCCGTAAAGAACGCATGCTGGCGGAATGGCGGAAGCGTTGGCATCTCCTGCGCAATCGAGATTTGCATGTGGTGTCCGGGCACACCCTCGTGATAGGCCGTGGATTCCACGCTGATTAACTTGCGGTGCTCATAGTCACCGGTATTCACCATAACGTGTGCTGGGCGAGAACCGTCTGGCGTGCCGGGATTGTAGTGCGTTGCTGCTTCTTTCTCGCGGAACTGCTCAATCGGCATCACCTCCAGTTTCTCCTTGGGTACATGCCCGAAAAGCTGCGGCAACTTCTGCCACATTTCGTCGATGTGCTTGCGATACAGATCCAGGATTTCCTCGCGCGAGTGAGCATAAAGCTGCTCGTGCAGCTTGGGATCATTGTTGATGGCATCGTTCAGGCTTTTAATATCTGAGTAACCGAGCTTCTGTGCGATGGCCCTCATCTGGGATTCGATTTCGGCCACCTGCTTCAGCCCGAGCTGATGAATCTCCTCCGCCGTCATGCTTGTCGTCGTGACTCGTTTCACGGCCAGGGCGTAGCGTGCTTCGCCATCCGGCAGTGACCACGCGCCCGGTTCAGTTCTGCCTTTCGGTGCGTAATCTTCGCTCACAAACTTGATGAATTTCGTATACGAGGGCAGGACTGACACTCGGATCTGCTCCAGCACCCCATCGCGAAGACGTTTCTGGTCACCACCGCTGATTGAACTCGGAAAGCTTTCTACCGGATGCGCAAAAGGGGTCTTTTCAGGCGGCATATTTGCAATGGCCTGGGCCTGCTTGACAACTTTTTCCAGCAGGAACCGCGGCGGCATCAAGCCGTCCCGCATTCCATTTTGCATTTGCGCGATATTTTCATCGAAAGCCCGCGGCACTTGCTTAAGCCGGGAGATGTAATCCTCGTAATCCTTGACGTTGGTAAAGGGCAGCAGCGTGACGAACTGCGGCAGTTGAATGTGAATTCCCGAGAATTGGTTAACTGGCATTTCCCAGGGCTTGAATGGCGACTCGTCGAGTTCCCGCTGGAGCTGGCGGATCATCAATGCTTTATTCAGGGATTCTTGCTCGGGAAACCCGCTCGTGTCGATGGCCTGAAAACGTGCGAGGAATCGCTTGTTTTGCTCCAGGTTCTCATCAATCTCTTTCTGCGAGAAATCGTCGAGTCGGTCGTTGTAGCGCTTATCGCCGACAATGGTTGCGAATTGCGGATTCGTGCGCAGGCGGTATTCCCACTGTTCCGCGAGCAGATCAGTCAAACCTTTTCGCCGGTTTTCCAGATCGGAATTGACCGCGCCTTGCATTGTGAAATATCCGCCGCAAACGCTGAGCACCAATAAAGTCGCAAGAATGCCTCGCATCTCACCTCCATGAACTCGGACGATGTAAATGCGCTATCTTACGCTGATTTCTCGTGGGCGGGGGCTTTGGCGAAGAGAATTTCGATGACCAGCAAGCCTGCTCCGCAGACGATTGCGCTGTCGGCTACGTTGAAAGCTGGCCACTGGTAGCGGCCAATATAGAAGAGAAGGAAATCGACAACCCGGCCATTGAACAAACGGTCCCATAGGTTTCCTATTGCGCCACCTAAGATCAGAGCCAGACCGATCCCCGTGCTTGTCATCGCGTGGCTGTTTCGCCATAGGAGAGCGGAGACCACGACCAGAGCCACAATCGAGAACAAAACCAGCATCGTGATTTTCCATTGCGCGGGCGAGTCGGCGAACAGTCCGAATGCCGCACCGCGATTCTCCACGTGGGTGATGCGGAAAAATCCGGGAATGATCTGGATGCCATCGTGCAGCGAAATATCCTTCGCCACCACCCATTTCGTGGCGCGATCCAGCAGTACGATCAGCAGCGCGATCAGAAAGTGGAATCTACGCATTACGTGAGGTTCAGACATCTGTACGAATTGTCATTCCGACCAAGACGGTTGATTTGCTTTGCAAATCAACCGTGGAGGAATCTGCTTCTCATGAATTGCCATCCCGACCAATTTTCACGACTTGTCATCCCGACCAAATTTTTGATCCGCGATTGCGGATCAAGAACGCGTGGAGGACCTGCTTTTCTTAGATTACCTCGTCGTGGCAGCAGCTTCGATCTCTTTCAGAACGGCGGAGCAACGTTCGCAGACCGTCGGGTAATTCGGATCCTCGCCAACCCGGGTCGAATAATTCCAGCAGCGCTCACACTTCTTTCCGTCAGCCTTGCTGACCTGCACCTCCACGGCACCCGCCCCATTTCCCGAAGCTGCCTGCTCCAGCGTGACGGCAGAAACAATGAATAGATAGCGAAGCTGGTTTTCGTACTTTGACAGCACCGGATACACCGGATCTGCCGCCGCAATCGTGATCTTTGCTTCCAGGCTCTTGCCGATCAGCTTGCCATTCCGGGCTTCTTCCAACGCTTTTAACACCTGGTCTCGGACCACAAGCAGAGTTGCCCAATCCTGGCTCTGCTGGGCATCTTCCTGCGGCACGGATTCATCGCCAAGAATGTCGAACTGCTCGGGAAAGCGAGCCATATGCACGCTATCAAGGCGGCCAGCTATCTTGGGCAAGTACTGCCAGACTTCTTCACAGGTGAAGCTCAGCACCGGCGCAAGCAGGCGAACCATGGCTTCGCAAATGCGCCAGAGAGCAGTCTGTGCGGAGCGGCGTTTTTGCGAATTCGGCGCGTATATGTAAAGACGATCTTTAAGTACATCCAGGTAAAACGCGCTCAGATCGACCACGCAGAAGTGATTTATGCGGTGATAGATCTTGTGGAACGCAAACTCCGCATACCAATCGCGGATTTCTTTGGCAGCACTCCACGTCTGCCGCAGCATGAATTGATCCAGCGCTTCCATTTGTTCAAACCCGACAGCATCCGTTGCCGGATTGAAGTCATACAAATTTCCCAGAACATAGCGGAACAGATTGTTGCGGATGGAGCGATAGATCTCGGCGATCCGCTGCATCAGTCGTTCCGACCCAACCACATCTTCGCGGAAGTCGACGGAAGCAGCCCACAGGCGAACGACTTCGGCGCCTAAGCGGCCAGCGATATCCACCGGATCGACATCATTACCACGCGACTTGGATAACGCTTGACCCGTCTCGTCCAGCGTCCACCCAGGTGTTACGACCAGCTTGTAAGGCGGACTGCCTTTTACTCCCATGGCGCAGAGCAGGGAAGACTGAAACCATCCGCGGTACTGATCGCCGCCTTCCAGGTACACATCAGAAGGCCATGGGTAGTCAGGTTCAGCAGCACGCAAGGCAAGATAGCTCGTGCCTGATTCGAGCCAAACATCGAAGATGTCTGTCTCTTTTTCAAACTTTGTTCCGCTGCAGTGCGGACATTTTGTTCCGGAGGGCATAAGCGCGTCGGCCTCAGGTGTATACCATGCGTCAGCTCCGCCATGGGCGAAAAGTTCGACCACCTTCCGATTCACAGCATGATCATTCAGCGGCTTTCCGCAACTCTCACACAAGAAGACAGCAATCGGTACACCCCAGACCCGCTGCCGCGAGATGCACCAGTCCGGACGAGTCGCAATCATGTTGTACATGCGTTCCTCGCCCCAACCGGGATCCCATTTCACCTTTTTAACTTCATCCAGCGTGCGGCTGCGCAGCGTGCCTCCGTCCGGCATTGGAGCTTCCATGGATATGAACCACTGCTCGGTCGCGCGGAAAATGATTGGGTTATGACATCGCCAGCAATGCGGATACGCGTGTTCGAGTTTTTCCTCGTGCAACAGTACGCCACGTTTCTTCAGCAATTCGATGATGGGCGCATTTGCTTTCCACACGGTCAGGCCGTTGTATTCAGGAAGTCCGTTGCGCAGAATGCCCTTTTCATCGACATTGCTGGTCGCATCCAGGCCGTATTTGGTGCCAGTCGCGAAATCTTCTGCTCCGTGTGACGGAGCGGTGTGCACCACGCCCGTGCCTGTGTCCATTGCAACGTAGTCGGCAAGTACCCCCAGAATCTTGCGATCCAAAAATGGATGCTGGAAATACAATCGCTCAAGCTTGCGGCCTGGAAAGCGGGCAATCTCGCGCGCGTCGCTGAGATTGCATTTCGCGATTACGTCCGCGGCCAGTTTTGCAGCCACGATATACACTTCGCCGCCAGATTCCAGTCCGACGTACTCTTCATCGGGATGAAATGCAACCGCCATCGACGCAGGCAGTGTCCAGGGAGTCGTCGTCCAAATGATGGTAGAGACCTTTTTGCCCCCAAGCTCTGGCGCAATTTTCACCGGATCATCTAAAAGCCCATACTTTACCCATACCGTAGGGCTTGTCTGGTTTGCGTATTCAACCTCGGCTTCCGCCAACGCGGTCTCGTCATGCATGCACCAATACACCGCGCGCAGGCCCTTGTACACAAAACCGTTTTCATAAAAGGAATAAAACGTATCCAACACCACCGACTCATATTGCGCGTCCATGGTGACGTAAGGCCGCTGGAACCGCCCAAAAACTCCGATCCGCTTGAACTGCTCACGCTGCAAATCCAGATATTTTTGAGCAAATTTCCGGCATTCCCGGCGGACGTCCAGCGGCCTCATCTGCAGCTTCTTGCCCCCGAGCTGCTGGTCCACTTTGATTTCAATCGGCAACCCGTGACAATCCCACCCCGGCACATATGGGGCATCATGACCCGACATGGTTTTCGACTTGACCACGAAATCTTTTAGCGATTTATTCAGAGCTGTGCCGAGGTGTATGGGTCCGCTGGTGTATGGAGGGCCATCGTGCAAAACATAAACTGGCGCCCCGCGGCGCGACTCCCGAATGCGCTCGTAGATTCGCATCTGCTCCCATTTACCGAGTATTTTTGGCTCGTTCTGAGGCAAATTTGCCTT
>JAFAGX010000623.1 GCA_019237515.1 Acidobacteriaceae bacterium | reverse complement strand
CTGCCGGTTTTTCCAAATGTCCACCGAACTCATATCGCATGGCGGACAAAAGCTGGTCGATGAATTCCGCTTCCCCGCGCGAACTGAAACGCTCATAGAGAGACGCAGTCAGAACCGGAACCGGAACGGCTTCGTCGATTGCGGCTTTGATGGTCCAGCGTCCTTCGCCAGAGTCAGAAACGCGTCCTTGGAACTTCCGAAGATGGGGATCTTCGAACAGAGCGGTGGCGGTCAAATCCAGCAGCCATGAGGCAATCACACTGCCGCGGCGCCACACCTCCGTTATGTCGCGAAGATTCAAGTCGTATTGGTAATGCTCCGGGTCACGCAAAGGCGTGGTCTCGGCATCCACCTTGGCCTGGCGCTTCCCGGCATTGGCGGACCGCAGCACCGCAAGCCCCTCTGCATAGGCCGCCATGATTCCGTACTCGATGCCGTTGTGCACCATCTTGACGAAGTGGCCTGCTCCATTCGGACCGCAGTGGAGATAACCATTTTCCGCAGTGCCGTCTCCATTCTCGCGGCCGGGCGTGCGAGTGATGTCGCCTCGGCCCGGTGCCAGCGCCGAAAAGATCGGATCCAGGTGACCGACGACAATCTTGTCTCCGCCGATCATCATGCAATAGCCACGTTCGATCCCCCATACTCCACCGCTCGTGCCCACGTCCACATAGTGGATTTCTTTGGGCGCGAGCGCCTCGGCGCGGCGGATGTCGTCAATGTAGTAAGAATTTCCGCCGTCAATAACGATGTCGCCGGCTGCAAGATGAGGGACTAAGGCCGCAATCGTTGTGTCCACGACCGCTGCAGGAACCATCAGCCACACTGCACGCGGCTTCGCAAGTTTTTTCACCACGTCTTGAAGTGACGCAGCTCCCACCGCGTTCTCTTTGGCCAGTTCGTTCACCGTCTTGGGCGAAGTGTCGAAGACAACGCACTCGTGTCCTTTCTTGATCAACCGCCGCACCATGTTGGCGCCCATTCTTCCCAGTCCTACCATTCCAATTTGCATAAGTGCTCCTGTTTGAAAATTGTGAGCCCTTTAGTGAGTTACCTGCAGGATTGCGTCTCGAAGGGCTTCCATGGCGGCGGCTACCCCCTTGTTCACCCCGAAGACCGACGATCCCGCCACAAGCACGTTTGCCCCGGCCGCCACTACCAGAGGAGCGGTTGCTTCATCAATTCCGCCATCGACTGCCAGCTCGCAGCAGCCATTCGTTTGTTTGATCATTTCGGAAACACGGCGGATTTTGGGCACCATCGAGGGGAGAAAACGCTGGTGCCCGAAACCCGGATCGACCGTCATGACCAGCACCTGATCGACATCGGGCAGGATTTCTTCCAACACGGATGCCGGAGTTGCAGGATTGATCGCTACTCCGCAGCGCTTGCCGAGAGCTTTGACGCGCCCGACTGTGCGGTGGAGATTATGGTTGCCTTCCCAGTGAACCAGAAACGAATCGCAGCCGGCCTCAGCGAATTCGTCGCAGAATGAATCCGGAGAGGAGATCATCAGGTGAGCCTCAAGCGTTAAGGGTGTCACCCGTCTGAGTGACTTCACGATCGGAGCTCCAATCGCGAGGTTGGGAACAAAATGGCCATCCATCACATCGACATGAATGCGATCCGCCCCTGCCCGTTCCGCCTCGGCCACCTGTTCGCCCAGGCGCGCAAAGTCGGCGGCCAGAATCGAAGGCGCGAGTTTTGTCATACCGTTATGCATCTGGAGCTTGTAGCTCTTCTTAACTCAATTTCTCTAGCGCACCGCGGCGTGCGCCTGGGCTCTAGCATTTTCAAAAAATTCGACGAATTCTCGATACCGACAGCAGATCTCGGCGACTGCCGCATTGCGAGTGATCCGACCAGCACGCATTTCGACCAGCGGATCCCAGAACGTCGTCCGGCCGATGGCAAAGCCGATAAAACCGTCGACAGCCGCCGCATTTGTCAGCCACTCGCGCACCTTGTGACTGGTCTCTCCCCGGCCGAGAATGATGCAGCCAACGTTTGCTCGGCGGCCGCGGCGAGCAACCGCCACTACTTTTTCACAATCTTCCCGCTGATCGAGCCCCTCGACCTTCCAGATGTCCGGCTCGACCCCTCCCTCCTGGAGCTCCAAGATGGCCTCGGCCATCAGGCGCGGCCGTAGTTCCTTGTCGTAGGCCTGTTTGTCTCCTTTGAATTGAGAGAGCTGCGACTTTTCGGGTGGCACCAGCAGTTCGACTATGAATTTGCTACGGCCTGCCGCATACAGGTAATCGGAAAGCTTTCTGAGACGGGCCGTCTGCCGTTGATTCATGGCGCGATCGCCTTCGGGGTTGTAGCGGATCAGAGCTTTCGAGAATGTCGGGCGGATCGCCTCAATGTGTTGAGCGAATTCCTGCCCGTACTCGAAGTCGAATTCCTCCTGGCCGCTTTTTTCGGCCGAACAGGCGGTTGTATAACCATTTGCCACTGCATTGCGGAGAATGGCGGCTCCGAATTGCTCGTCGACCAGGATGCCCGCCTTCTCGGGGGGTACTCCGGATTGGATTGCAGCCTTGAAGCCGTCGTAGATGACATGTTTGGCTGCCGCGATCTCTGCCGTTTGTTCGGTGGTGAGCGAGCCCGTCCAACCGAACATCTTCGTCTGTAACGATGTCCGCTGATCGAAAGGCAGGATGTATAAAGGCTTGTTATAACCAATTGCGCTCATTTACGACTCCTTGAGTTTGCGGTAGCGCCGAATCAAAGTGTTGGTTGAGCTGTCGTGTCCGGGGGCAGGTTCCGTTTTGTTCTCCAGTTCAGGGACAATACGCTGCGCCAGAACCTTGCCGAGTTCCACACCCCACTGATCGAACGAGTCGATATTCCACAGAACGCCTTGTGTGAAGACCGAGTGTTCATAGAGCGCTACAAGTTTGCCCAGCGTTTCCGGGGTCAGTTGTTCGGCCAGGATCGTGTTCGAGGGCCGATTCCCCTCGAACACCCGGTGGGGCACAAGCCAGTCTGGCGTTCCTTCCGCCTTCACTTGCTCTCGCGTCTTGCCGAACGCGAGTGCCTCAGTCTGCGCGAAAACGTTCGCCAGCAGCAGATCGTGATGCCGTCCCAACGGATTGAGCGGCCGGGCAAACGCAATAAAGTCACAGGGAATGAGGCGGGTGCCCTGATGAATCAGCTGATAAAACGAGTGCTGGCCGTTGGTCCCCGGCTCACCCCAGTAGACGGGACCGGTATCGTGACGCACTTCCTTGCCACTGAGCGTTACATGCTTTCCATTGCTTTCCATCGTCAGTTGCTGGAGATAGGCGGGAAAGCGTTTCAAATATTGCTCGTAGGGCAAGACGGCCACTGTCTGCGCCCCGAAGAAATCGTTGTACCAGACGGCCAACAGGCCCATAAGGACGGGGAGGTTTGCCTTGAAAGGGGCGGTGCGAAAATGCTCATCCATCTGGTGAAAACCGTTCAGCAGCGCGCGAAAATTGGCCGGGCCGATGGCAACCATGGTGGAAAGGCCGATCGCCGAATCCATCGAGTAGCGGCCGCCGACCCAGTCCCAGAACTCGAACATATTGGCGGTATCGATTCCAAACTTCGCGACCTCCGCGGCGTTGGTCGACACCGCGACAAAATGCTTTGCAATTGAGCTTTCGTCGTTTCCCAGTCCTGCCAGCGACCACGACCGAGCCGTGTGGGCGTTTGTCATCGTTTCGAGCGTGGTGAAGGTTTTTGAAGAAACAATGAACAGCGTCTCCGCGGGATCGAGATCGCGCACCGCCTCGGCAAAGTCGGTGCCGTCGACATTAGAGACGAAGCGAAAGTTCATGGTGCGCTCCGAGTAATGCCGGAGAGCTTCATAGGCCATCACAGGCCCGAGATCCGAGCCGCCGATGCCGATATTGACCACGTTGCGAATGCGTTTTCCAGTGTGGCCTTTCCACGCTCCGCTCCGCACCCGGTCTGAAAAATCGGCCATTTTGTCCAAGACAGAATGAACTTCAGGTACGACGTTTTTCCCGTCGACTAGGATCGAAGCGTCTCTTGGCGCGCGCAACGCCACGTGCAGCACCGCGCGTTTCTCGGTGATGTTGATCTTTTCGCCGCTAAACATGGCGTCGATTCGGCCGCGCAAACCAGACTCTTCGGCAAGTTGCAGGAGAAGTTTGAGAGTTTCATCCGTGATGCGATTCTTTGAGTAATCAAGATAAAGACCCACTGCCTCAACCGCCATGCGTTCACCACGCTGGGGGTCGTCAGCGAATAGCCGATGCAGAGCGAGCTTTGACGCCGCTTTGTAGTGTGAGGCGAGTGCGCTCCATCCATTGCGTTTGGGCGCGCGCCGTTTTGCGACAAGCTGGACGTGTGCTGCCATACTCATGCTCCTTTTTCCGAAACCGATGTCTCTTCCTAACTGGCCTTGGACGTAACGCTCTTCGCGAGCGACGCACACTTCGAAGAGATCACAGCCATTAAGTCACTCCATGACTTTACAAACGTTTCCGTTCCTTCATTTTGAAGCTGGTCTGCGAGCGCATCGATATCGACGCCTTCCCGGGCAAACTGACCGAGCACTTCTTCGGAGTTCCCGCCATCAGCCGGCAGGAATTCCCCCAGTTCCGTGCGAGTAGCCAGTGCCTTCAATGTGGTCTCGGGCATGGTGTTCACGGTGAAGGGTGCGGCCAGCGCCTCGACATAAAGAATGTTCGAGGCTGCGGGGTCTTTCGTTCCCGTACTGGCCCACAACAAACGCTGCGGGCGGGCGCCGTGGTTGTAGACCCGCAACCAACGGGGGGAGCAGAGGAGACTGCTGCTGGCTTTGTAGACGCGTTTGGCGATTGCGATGCCAAGCCGGTTGCGCAACTTGTCTGGCACCTTGTGGGCAACCGCTACATCCCAGCGGCTGATGAAAACCGATGCCACACTGGCGACGTCCGGATTGAGGCCAGCTGCGATGCGCCGTTCGAGGCCGCGCAGGACGGCGTCAGCCGCAGCCAGGTACTGCTCGCGGGAAAATAGAAGCGTAATGTTGATGGGCACGCCGGCGAATATTGCCTCCTCGATCGCGGGAAGTCCTGGCTTTGTGCCCGGTATCTTGATGAACAGGTTGTCGGGGCCGCGGTCGGACAGACTCTTTGCCGCGGCCAGGGTAAGGGCTGTGTCGTGCGCCAGAAGCGGGGAGACTTCGAGGGACACCCAGCCGTCGGTTCCGTTGGTCTTTTTGTGGACGGGCTCGAAGAGCTTTGCGGCCCGGGAAAGATCCTCCAGGGCGAGTTCGAAGAAGAGCGCCTCACCGGATTTCCCCTTCTCGAGTTTCTCGCAAATGGCTTGGTCGTACGCTGTGCTGTTCCTGATCGCATGATCGAAGATCGTCGGATTCGAGGTGAGTCCCGTTACCGAGAACTCGTCGATATACTGCTCCAGCGTACCGCTGTCCAGAAGTGTGCGAGTGATGTTATCAAGCCAGATACTTTGTCCTTTGTCGTGAAGCCACTCGGTCGCGTTCATCGTGTCACCTTCCTTTTGCTAACGGCTCCTGCTCCCACGCCTTCGAGTCTGCCGGTTCGTTTGACTTGAGCACGTGATGAGCGTCATTCCACAGCGAAATTGCCGGCTGCAATAGACTGTTTTCATAACTTAGAGCACTCAGGCTTGCCGTCGTCAGCATGAGCGACTGACCGTTGATGGGCGCGATTCCAATCCAGCGCGTGGCCAGCACACGGAGAAAATGTCCGCTGGAAAAAAGCAGAACGTTTCCCGCTACCTTCTGCACCCGTGCCACCACACGATCGGCTCGTTCGGCGACTTGCTGGGGCGATTCTCCGCCCGGACATCCGTCGCGGAACAGTTGCCAGCCCGGACGTTCTCGGAGTATGTCCGCTGTAAGGAGGCCGTCGTAAGTTCCGTAGTCCCATTCCACCAGGTCATGGTCCAACTCGGCGGCTTGGGCAAACCCCGCCAATTCGCAGGTCCGCTGCGCCCGCTGCAAAGGGCTGGTAAATACTCTCGCAAAATGAATGCCAGTCAGGCGCAAGCCTAGCCTTCGTGCATTCGCTTCGCCACGTTCGGTGAGGGGCAGGTCAGTCAAGCCTGTATGTTGGCCTGTGATCGTCCAGGCTGTCTCCCCGTGACGAGCCAAATACACTGCTGGAAAAGTCTCGCTCATGCCTGGCCCTCCCTTCTTTGAAGCGTTTCTAAGCCGTAGGTTGCCGCTCCTACTAACGCCGCGCGCGCAGTAATCAGGTGAACTGGGATGCGACGCATGAGGTCTTTGAAGCGTCCCTTGTTGGAAAAAGCCTCGATGAACCGCGGCTCCTTCAGAACCTCGATCAGATGCAAGGCAATACCTCCAGCCATGTACACACCACCGGTACCGAAAACTTTCAGCACCAGATTGCCGGCTTCGCCACCAAGAATGGAGACCAGCATCTCGACAGTCGCGCGGCATAATTCACTGGGATTGTGCGGGTCCACGGCGGCTTCCACGATGGCTTTCGTCTGATCCTTGGCTGACTTGATCGATTGGGCTACGTCGAGCCGTTCCGGTATTTTTTCCACGTCGCGAAAATATTCGTACAGATTGGGGACGCCGATTCCGGAGCACACACGTTCCACTCCCACGTGATCGAAGCGCTCCAGCAGGAATTCGAGCAAGCGGATCTGACGCTTGTCAGTGGGGGCGAAATCGGAATGGCCGCCCTCAGAGCTATGTGCCTGGTACCGCGAGCCATCCCAGGTGAGAAACGATTCGCCCAGCCCTGTTCCCGGTGCGATGATCGCAATCGGGCCGTGCGGAACGGGCTCGCCCTGGTTTAACGTGATCAGATCGTTCGCTCGCAAAACCGGCACCGCCCGCGCAACCGCTTCCAGATCATTCATCAGGTGAACCGACCTAAGGCTCAATTCCGCTTTCAGTGAATCTTCGTCCATGACCCAAGGCAGGTTGGTGGTTTTCACATGACCATCGATCACCGGTCCGGCAACATCAAACGACGCCGCATCAACTGGCATTTTGGTATTGGCGAGAAACTCAGCCACCATCGCCTCGAGGCTGGGATAGTCCGAGCTGTGAACCTCGGCCTCGGCCAACGGCGCGTGTGGCCCAGATTCGGTCGAGTAGATCGCCAGATCTGTTTTTGTCCCCCCGATGTCGCCTGCGATGAGCATGCCAGTTCCTTTGACGTCTAAGCGTGAGCGTACCGCTCGCTGTTCGGTTTCGATCCGCTCAGCCCATAAAACAGGATGTACAAGTAGCAGATCACGGGGACAAAAAACGCGTGCTGAAGGCCAAGATGATCGGCAATCATGCCCTGCATTACAGGGAGAATGGCGCCTCCGACGATCGCCATGTTCAGAATGCCGGACCCATTTCCGGTGAGCGGGCCGAGTTCGGCCACGCCAAGCGTGAAGATGGTGGGGAACATGATGGAATTAAACAGGCCGACGGCAAGAATGATCCACATCGCCGGGTGTCCTCCGACGAGCATGGAGGTTGTGACCAGCAACCCGGCAACGATCGAGCACAGAGCCAGTAGATGCCCCGGCCTGAATCGGCGCAGCAAAGGAGCGCCGAGAAAGCGGCCTATCATAGCGCCGCCCCAGTAGAACGAAACATAACCTGCCGCCGTCTTGGCAGAGAGAGACGCAATCTGCGGCAAACCGAAGTAGTTCACGAGAAAGCTTCCGATCGAAACCTCCGCACCTACATAGGCGAAGATTCCAACTGCGCCCAGCAAGAGATTGGGATGTTTCCAAATCGAATCATTCAGGGCTTGCCCGGGCCGTGATCGGGCCGCGTGAATTTCGGGCAGCCTGGACGTGCCGATCAGAATGGCCAGCAAGACAAGGGCTACGCCGATCACCGCGTACGGCAGCCTGACGGTATCCGCCTCTTGCACGCGGTAGGCCTTCAGCGCCTGCGGTGCGAGTTCGGCCAACTGCTGGACGGCCAGCGGGGCGGCGCTCAGGATCAGCAGTCCTCCAATCTTTGGGCCAATCGTGGTGCCGAGCGAATTGAATGCCTGGGTCAGATCCAGGCGGCTGGAAGCTGTTTCCGGCTTGCCGAGCAAACCCACATAAGGATTGGCGGCCACCTGAAGGCCGGTGATTCCCCCAGCAAGGATGAGTAGCGCGGTAAGAAAGAGCCCGTACGAAGCGGTGGATGCGGCAGGCAGAAACAAGAACGCTCCCGCTGCCATGGTGAGCAGTCCGACTACCATTGTCTTCTGGTACCCGATGTGGTTTACGAACCTTGCCCATGGCAGAGAAAACAAGAAATACGCGGAGAAAAACGCAAACTGGATCAGCATGGCCTGGGCGTAATTGAGATCGAAGATGGACTTCAGGTGTGGCACCAGGATGTCGTTCAGGCTGGTGAGAAACCCCCACATGAAGAACAGAGTCGTAACGATCGCCAGCGGGCGCGTGTAGTTTGGGGCGGCGGTGATCGTGGCTGTGCTCTCGATTGTTCGGGCGCCTGTCGTTATCCGTTGCGTTACCATTTCACTCGTCTCCTTTGACTACCACCACGTTTCGGCCTGCACGCCGTAGGTGAAGCCGTCTGTCCGAGTCTGGAATGGGACTCCGCCCACAAATCCCTCTAGGCCATTCGACCAGTTGCCATAAGTCAGGAAGGCTCGCAGCACGGGACGGCTGAAGAACTTTCGGCCAGCTCCGATCTCGGGAGCGATGGTGAACTTGCGGAGCCAGCCGTTGTAGACCGGGGCAATCTGGCTGTGGGTGTGATCGAATCCTGCCTCGAAGGCCAGTGAGAAGTACTTGCTAAAAAAGACCTCCGGGCGCGCGCCGAATGACACCCACTGCTTCCACGGGTGCTGGGGAACACCATCTTTGATTCGTTGAAAAATAAAGATCGGATAGATCGCAAACTTGTCGTTGGGCTGAAATAAAAGGGATTCTGTAACCTCAAATTGTGCCCGGCTGTTCACGAAAGGCGTGGGATCCTCGACGATTGTCCCCGCTCCCGGGTTACTGAAATTGCTGGCCGCGCCGGTCCCGTAAAAGACGGAGAATGTGTGGAAACCTCCATGCCATTCGAGAAGCTGGTGTCGAAACCCGAATGCCTCGCCGCTGCTGGTGGGAATCACGGTCCCAGTGGGTGTCGTGCCACCTTTGCTGGTGGCGAAATCAAACCAGCCACCCCAAGTCCCGGCACGGGTTTTGAGGTTGTAGATCCGGACGTCAATGTTGCTCTTTTGGTAGTTGCCGTTCTGAGTCGTAATATCGGGCCGCGCACCGGCCAGGAAAGCTACGGCTGCCTTGCCGATGCCGATGTTGAAGTCCTCCACTCCCGCGCCGTAGCCACTAAGATCAAGTGGGTAGAAGTCGTTAATCTCAATGTGAAAGCGGCGGTAATACCTCTCTCCGGCCCAGAAAATTGCACCAGTCTGCTGGCCGCCGAAGAAGTGTCCGCCACGAACGAAAGCCTCGCGGAGGCGAAATTGATCGTTTCCCCCTGATGTGGCTGCGCCATTGACCACGGTCTGGGGAAAGTTGGCATAGTTTGTGGAGTTCGTCGTATTGGCTTCGAACATCACCTCAGTTTTCAGCCACCCTTTGCCGTTGTCTTCGTTCGGATTCAGCCAATTATTGACAAAGATGAATTCGCCGTAGGTTTCTGCTTCATTGCCCAGGCGGTACTTGTCGCCGGCTCCCGGGGCTTCGAATGCGACTTGTTGGCCGCCCCTGCTGTTCAGCCCGTAACCGGAGCGAAAGTACCCCTGAAATTCGAATGCGCCCATCTGCCGCTTTAGTCCCTTGATCTCGGTTTCAGCCTCCTGCAGCTGGTCGTAGCTTGGTTCACTGACTATTTTTCCCTGAAACTTCGCTCCCACCTGGGCCGACTCTCCCTCGATAATCTTTTTCGCCTCGTTTTCCGTGGCAAGCTCTGTCGCAGAAACCGTGTTCTCCTTTTCTTTCTCTTTCTGCTCTTTTTCCTTCGCGGCTTCTTCTTTTTGTTGTTGGATCTGCTGCTCCAGTGCCGTAATTCTCTGTTGCATCTGCTGGGAACTCTGCTCGTACTGCTGCTTCAACTGATCGAGTTGCTGTTGCAACGTCTCGGCTTGTTGGGCGGAGGCCAGCGACACCAGACAACAAAGCAGGCCTGACAGAGCAATCCTCGCGCAGCAATTCATGAACCCTCTCAACCTACCGTCTCCAGTACTTCCATTTAGCAAGTCCCATTCCATCCACGAAAAATTGCAAATGCTCGCAGAGAAAGTGACGGAACTCTGACGGAGTGACAGGTTTCTGCCTATCGCGGCCAGATGTCTGTCTCCATCGAGCAGACGTTGCTAATCCATCACGATCCAACACCAGCCAAGTTCAAGGCCTCACACAGAAGGTGCCGCATTCTGCTGAGATTTCCATTAACAGGGCAGGGCTTTCGTCGCCTCGCATTTGGTACTCCGGTTGCGTGCTTGTAAGACGGTTAGC
>JAFAGX010000063.1 GCA_019237515.1 Acidobacteriaceae bacterium | reverse complement strand
AATACGCCGGATGCTGCCGAGCAAACTCGTAACCCATCTCTCTCTTGGCCTGCATAAAGTTGATTTCGCCAAGCCGGTTGTACTCCGATGGATCCACGAGCGGAAAGTCCCTTTGGAGTCCATTCGGCGCTCCCTCATGATTTCCTAGCCAGAACTCGAGACCTAAGTTGTCTCGCACAGGTATCAGCCGGTGAAAAGCCGCGTAATTGCGGATTGTCCATGGAAGCACCAACAGAATGCAGACGGCAACGGATGAGACTACGAGTCGCATGCGTACCGACGCTTGCGCCCCAGAGGTGAACCACAACCATGCCCAGAAAAATGGAAAGAGAATTAGCAGCGATGTATTGATGAGCGCCGCAGCGCCCGCCAGTAATCCGAAAAGCACCCATCGCGGTAGCCTGGCCGATTCCGCCACCTTCGGCAGCCACAGCAGAGCCATAGACAACAACAGTGCGCTCAGCGCGTCTTCCCAGAGCCGGATCGAGACTGCTGCTTCATAAAGCCAGCAGGCCCAGACCCAGGCAGACACCACTCCGACCCATATCCCGAAGTTTCGCCTGCCGATCTCCAGGATGAGAACACCAGTGAGGGCAGCAAAAACAGCATTGATTGAAATCGCCACCCAAAGCGCAGACATGCTGTACGCGCCGAAAATCTCGAAGATGCCCGCCACTAACAGCGGATACCCGGGGGGCTGCTGAGCGGTTGCAAGCAGAGGCGTATTCGGCCACGGGGAGCTGTATCCGTGTCCCGTGACCAGCGCCCACGCAATTCGTGCAGGTTCGTTGTTTTGGTAGAAAAACGCTGCCGCCTTTTGTGGCAGGAGCTGCGACGCCGCCCAGAAACGCACGGCCAATGCAACTAAGACAATCACCAGCGGCGATTGCACCAACTTCCAGGTAGTTTGGGCGACTGGGTTGCTGCGCACCGTGACCGCATTCTAGCGCACAAATTTCACCCACACGCACAGCTCTCAATGAACCGCCCCGAAGGGGTACATAGCTCACCACAGCTTGTGATCACCGTCACCGGACTCTGAGACAAAGCCGTTGATAATGAAATCGGGCGCAAGCAGCCGTGGTGCTTGCAGGGGGAGGGCGTTATGAAAACCTGGACAATTCTGCTGTTGGTGGCTTTCGCAGCTACGCTGTTGCCTGCCTTTGCATCGCCCGCGCCAGGCACAGGTCCGGCGGTTCCCAAGTATGATCGCGCAACCGAGGCCGTTTTCAAGGGCACGGTGCAGGAAGTTCGCGACCGGCAATGCCCGGTCAGTGGCGGCATGGGATCCCATGTGGTCCTCAAGCTGGAGGATGGCACCACCATTGAGGTCCATTTGGCCACGACCAAGTTCGTCAAGGAATACGAACTGGTGTTCAACATCGGAGACCAACTGGAAGTGACCGGCTCTAAGGTCACGTTCGAGGGCGTCGATACCGTTTTTGCCCGCGAAGTGAAGCGTGGCAATGATGTTTACGTGTTCCGCGACAAAGACGGCAAGCCCGTCTGGTAAGCCGAGCTCGGCATCACTGCGATGGTCCGGAGGCAGACATCGAACTTCCAAACAAGAACGTGAGCGCGTCGGGAAACCTTCTCGCCCACTCGCGTTCATTGTGAATCGCGCCATCATCCACCCGCACGCGCAGACGCTGCTCATCGAATCCGGAACGGCGCAAAATGCTCTCCAGTTCGCGCACGTCTTCCACCACTTGCCGGTCTTTATCTTCTCTTCCGGCTTCGCGCGTCCCGACGCCTGCAAAGACCTTTTCGGGCCATCGCACGCAACGGCGGCTCGCTTTCAACACGCGGCGTTGTGAAATGTAGAGCGAAGGGCTTTCGAGCAGCAAACGGCCGAAAATTCCGGGGTGTTTGATTACGGTATAGAGCGAAATCAGCGCTCCCAGTGAAGAACCGCCGAGCCCGGTGTTCTCCGGCCCGCGCGCAATTCGATAACGTTCACCAACGAACTTCATCACTTCGCCCAATAGAAATTCGGGATAGCACTTACCCCGCGGACGCAAAATAGGCGGCTGGAAACTGCGATATGGCAGATACTCTTTCATCCGCTCCGCTTGCGCATTGTCGATTCCTACCACGACCAGCGGAGGAATTGCTCTCTCGCGAATCAGACGGTCCGCAGTTTCGTCCACTTCCCACTCGGCGCCGCCGAACGCCGTAGCGCGGTCGAACAGGTTCTGCCCATCATTGAGGTAAAGAACCGGATATCGTCGATCGCTGTTCGGAGCCGCGTCATACTCCGGCGGAAGCCACACGCGCAGCATGCGTATGTTGCGGAAAATGGGGCTCGGGAACTCGTGCAGCCGAAGCTCTCCGATAACCGAACTATTCCCTGAAACGCGCGTTGCTGGCTTCAGGTCTGCAGTTTCACTCATGGTCGGGCGATTTGGCCTATGCGCGCCGCCTTGACCCAGCCGCTAACACTGCCGAAAAAACCGTAATCAGGGAAATCACGGCCAGCGAAGATAAGCACAGAATGCACCATGTCGCTAGAACGAAAGCCTCAATATAGGTCAGGTAGAGCGCAAAGCCCAGACCAACCAGGGACGCGCCCAGCAAAAAAATCGGCGTCTCTGATTTTGTACGGTACACCGTGGCGAACCAAAGCAGAGATCCATATCCCAAAATTCCGATGAGCGCGTCAGGCACACCGAGAACTGTCGAGTAGGTGCTGCGATTCACGATATCGCAATTGAAGTTATCGCCGAAATCACAGTAGGTAGTTTTTGAAGTCTGGTAATGGTGATATAGGGAAACGCAGGAAACAACGATTCCCGCCATCGCGAGCACCGCAATCAACGAAAACACTCGCTGAACTGGCACGGTCATGGCAAAGCACATCCCGTTTCCTGGCTGAGGAACTCGAGATCATGGTCGCCCTCGACACGAGCTCCGTCGGCAAACACCCAGGTCGGATAATGCTTTACCCCGGCATCCACGCAGGCTTGCGCTGGGACGCGAGAGCCTTTGACGCCGCATTCCACGTATGGCGCGTACTCAAATGACGAACCAAATCGTGCCTCCTGGTCCGCGCAATGTGGGCACCAGTATGCCCCGTACATTTTGGCCCCTTTTGTTCCCAGGCACTGCGCAAAACCATTCAATCGGCTGGATTGCCGATGTCGTGTGAACGCGTACAAGCCAATCGCCACGGCGGCAACTAACGCCACAATCGCGATCTTCCGGATCCAGGGACTTGGCGTGACCTCCTGCTCTCGCTCCTGCTGGCGTTTTCGTCTCTCCTGTGACATGGCTATGATTTTTTATACCACGACATTCAGGGCAGATGGCAGCACGTCTAACACTTGGCAGTGCAGGCTGAGAACCTCGCCGTCCACCATCACGTCCACCGGAGCACTCAAAAAAAACTCTATACGTTTCGCCGGCCGGCGCTCCGCCAGGGGGTGCTGGATATGTGTGCCATCGTAGAGCCCCGGCAAATTGCGAATCAATCCTAGCCGCCCGATCGGCCCCCACCGCACATATTCAATCAATCCATCATTGACCTCAGCCTTTGGCGCGATCATCATCGTCCCGCCCGTGTATTTGCTGTTATTAAATGTCAGAAACAAGCATGGACGGCGATCAATTCCTTCTTCCGCATCCACGCGCAACGGGAACGGCCTTCTCTGCAATCGGGCGAGCGAGATAAAGATTGAAGCTTGATATCCCAGCTCGCCCCAATGACTAAAGCGTCGTCCGCGCAGCGCTGCAACATCCGCCGCGAATCCCACGGAGAGAAGGTTGATGTAATAAATCGTTCCGCTCACGTGCTGCATTCGCATAACGTCACAAGGCTGTGACCGCCCAGCCAGCAAGGCTTCCAGCGCGTGCTCAACCCCACGGTTGCTGAAATCCCGCAAAAAGGAATTCCCGGTGCCTAGAGGTAGAAACCCTAAGGTTGGCTGCTCTGCTGAATTCGCAAATGGAAACAGCCCGTTCACGATTTCATAGGCAGTTCCGTCCCCGCCGACAGCAATGAATTTTCTATAGCCTCGTCTATACCAATCGGCGGCAATTTCTGACGCGTGGCCGGCGCGGCCGGTTTCGGCCAGTTCTACGCTCACGCCTCCTGCTCGCAGCCGGTCCAGCGCTGGCCCAATCAGCTTCCGCCAACGGCCTCCGCCCGCCGCAGGATTGACAACCGCCAGAAATGCATCGCTCACAGCTCGACCACCGCGCTGCGGTCCAGAGATTTGCGGATTTCCTCAGCCAGCATGCCACGCTTGATTTTCATTGAGGCCGTTCGCGGGAAATCGCGGCTCCAGATCAGATATCCATTCACCCGTTTGAAATCAGGAAGCCGCCGATTGCGCACGCTGATCTCTATTTTGACTTCGTGGGTGAATTCCTGTTTCTCTTCAAACCGGATCACCAGGACTAACATTTCGTGCGCCAACGATCTCTCCGGCCAAATGTAATTCGCGGCAAAAATGCAATATTCCTTTACTGGCAAACTGTCGAATACGGTTTCAATGTCCTCCGGATAAATATTCTTGCCACCTTCCGTCACAATCATGTTCTTCTTGCGCCCGAACAACTGCAGATGGCCGTGCTGATCGAATCGCCCAAGATCCCCGGTCAGCAGCCATCCCTCCACAATCGTTTCGGCAGTCAATTCCGGTTCATCGAGATAATGCGACATGATCGTCTTGCTTCTGGCTGCGACTTCACCAATACCCTCCGCATCCGGATTCAAAATGCGAATCTCGACTCCCGGCAGCGGCTTGCCTACGGTATCAGCGCGAAATGGTTTCAGATCGTTGAGGGTGAGCGCTGTGCCGGCTTCAGTAAGACCGTAACCATTTGTGACCGGAATGCCCAGATCGTAAAAGAACTGCAGGGTAGATGGCTCGACAAAGGCGCCCCCGGTGATCAACGCCAGCAACTCACCTCCGAATGCCTCGTGCACCTGTGGTAATAATTTCCGGCTTAAAGAGACGCGAGGTCTAGTTTTTGTGAGCAGCTTGTTTACCGCAATCAGACGGTCGAGTAAAAAACGCCGCGGCCCGGACAGTTCAAGGAATTTCCCATGCAGGCCGCGCTCCAGGTTCTTGAGCACCAGTGGAACCAGGCTGACATAGGTGATTTTGTACTTAACGAATGCGTCCCGAACAAATTCCGGGCGCAACGTGCGCAGGTGCACCACACACGCACCGCACACGAATGGACCAATAAAACCCACCATGAAATCGATCGCATGATTCGTGGGGAGAATACTCAAATAGCGCACACCCGGCCAGAACGGATACCATGCCGTCAAAGCTTTGCATTGCTCCAGATAATTTTCGTGCGTGAGAACGCAACCCTTCGCCCGCCCTCCTGTTCCTGAGGAATACACGATGCAGGCTACGTCTTCCCTTTTTCGCTCCACGAAAACGGGCTCTTCTTTACGCCGAAATTCTTCCCACCGGCACGCGCCGGCAAGATCAGCGCCGAACGGGGCCTCGGTCACCAACACTGTCCTGATCTTGTGAGTTGCGAATTCGGGAGCCTGGCTGATCGCGCGCCAGAGATAGTATTCGACAACAAGAAAGTTGGCCTTGCTGTGAGCCAGCAAAGCCAATTGCTCAGATGCAGTCAACTTGTAATCGAGCGGCACGACAACGCCGCCACAATAGAAAATCGCAAACGCCGAAATCAGCCATTTCGACTGATTGCTCATGATGATGGCCGCCCGATCGTTCGCTTTCAGTCCCGCTTGCTGCAACCCCGAAGCCAATGGCAGAGCCAGATCTTTAAAATCGGCATACGTCAGCCGCGTTTTCTCCCGGTTCCGGTCCGATTCGATCAGGCAAGTTTCGTTTGGCCAGCGTTCCAGAGAATCGCGCAAGGCCGCGCCGAGCGAACTGTACTGGTCAAGGTTCAACATGGAAAATTGCGAATTGTCGATTGTAGATTGTTTGCTGATTTTGGAGTGTTGAGTTTAGATTTTTGAATCGCAGATTGCCGACGCTTGGCAGCACCCGTATCCGACTGAGTTGAGAATTGCTTAGAATTTCCCTGTGTTCTCCGCGCCCTCTGTGGTTTTGATGCAGAGGGCACAGAAGCTGCCAGTCAATCAACATTCAGAATTCAACAATCAACATTCATCAGAGCCTCGCCTGGATGCGGCTGGCGAGCGTCCGAAAATCCGAGACTCCCTGCAGTTCATAGTCCGGCAATTCGATCTGAAAGTGATTCTCCAGTTTCGTAAGCAGATCCAGCGCCTGCAGGCTGTTAATTCCGAGCGTCTTAAAAAAATCTTCGTCGGGAGTAAGTTTCTCTCGCGGAACCTTGAAGTGCGCCGCGGCGAGATCGAGGATTTCATTCACCGTCTGATCAGCAGTTCTACTTGCAGCCATGCTTCATCCTTGCTTCAGAAAACCTGATATAGTGCGCCGTCCCAGCACGCCAGATTCTATGGTAAATACGGCTGCGGCTCCCGGCTCTCCACAAATTTGCGCAAGCCTGCCTCAACCGCAGGCTTCGTAAACAAATCGCAGAAGATATCAATCTCCTGCTTCAGTTCTTCCTCCGGAATCGGCTTAATGAATTTCTTCGCGCTTGCGGCGGTGCATCGGTCGAACTTTGCCAGCTGAGCCGCCGTGCTCCTCGCCACCCGTAGCGCTTCGCCTTCGCCAACCACCTGGCTGACCAGACCCGCCTGCTGCATCTTCATTGCATTCATGCTGCGCCCCGTCAGCAACAGGTCGCGAACGATCGCGTTGCCCAGATCGCGCTTCAACCGCGGTATGCCGCCAAATCCGGGAATCAACCCCAAGCGCAGCTCAGGAAAACAAAAGCGTGCCGTTTTATCGGTGATAATCAAGTCGCACGTGAGCGCCAGTTCAAATCCTCCGCCAAAAGCCACCCCGTGCACGGCGGCAATCGTCGTCAGCGGTGACGAATCCATCGCGTTCATCACCCGGTGAATTCTCTCCAAAAATCCGCGCACCTCGCGAGCAGCGTCGTTGCGCGGCATCTCCTGCGAGCGCGAAAACAGTTCGCGCAGATCTGCCCCGGCGCAAAATCCGCAGCTTCGAGTACTGTGGATAATCAGTGCATGCGCTTGGGCCTCGCTCGATCTCAGCTCAGCGACGAAATTTTCCAGTTCACCTAACGTAACCGACCCAATCTCATTGCAGGGTTCACGGTCTAGCGTCAACTCGACGGCGCCGTTCGTGAGCTCCCATGAAACCGCTTGGCCTTTGAACTGGTGCATAAAAAATTCCATCGCGAAGATAAACGAACCCTAAACTGCCTGTTTCACGCGATACATCGCCTCAATCTCATCTCTGAGACGCGCCGCGATCACATCTCGTTTCAGTTTCCCGTTCAGTGTCATAAGCCCGTTCTCGACAGAAAAGTGCTCACCATGAATGTAGAAGTTACGAATCTGCTTGTAATGAGGCAATCTCGAATTGATTCCGTCAATCGCCAACCGCGCCTGGTCCGGGCTTACACCGCCAGTCACGATCGCTGACAGATAACCCTTCCCATTCCCCACAAGCATGACCTGCTGCGCTTCCACTAATTCGCGTAGCAGTTCATCTTCAATCGGCTCGGGCGCAATGTTGTGGCCGGAGCTCAGAATGATCAGATTCTTGATTCGCCCAATAATTTTCCAGTTTCCTGCGGCGTTCACTTCGCCTTGATCGCCGGTATGAAACCAGTCATCCGGCAAAACCTTGGCCGTCTCCTGCGGCCGCCTCCAGTATTCGCGAAAAATGTTCGGGCCTCGCACCAGGATTTCGTCGTTCTCACCCAGCTTCATTTCAATTCCGCTGATGGCCGGACCCACGCGTCCAGGCTCTACATGCCGCGGATCATCCATCGTGCATATCGCCGTCGTCTCTGTCAGCCCATAAACTTGCAGAACAGGAATTCCGAGCATCATGAAGTAGAGTTGCGTTTCCACGCTCAGTGGGGCCGACCCGCAGATAAGAGCTTTCAGATTCTCTCCAATCATCTTTTTGCGGATTGCCGGAAAGATCAGCACGTTCGCAATCACCAGCCAAACGGAATCCGTCAAGCTCGCGTGCCGCTCTTGTTTTCTCATCCATCCGGCTTTGGCGTGAGTGTAAATCGTCAGTGGCAATCCACCCGTTTTCCAAAGTTGTTCATCGACCGCGCGCCGCACGCGTTCGAGCAATGCGGGGACATTCACAAAATAGTCCGGCGCAACAGTTCGAATCTCGCCTGACAATTTTGTGAGATCAGTATTGAGGCTCACCAGACTTCGTCGCAGCAAGCTGGTCAACAGCGTAATCCAGGCTGCGGCAAAACAGAGCGGGGCGTATTGATAGACTCGGTCTTGCCCCGGCCGGGTCCGCATCAAGAGATCAAGACGAGACGAGGTACACCCCAGGATGTGCGCAACATTCCCCGCAGTAAGCACGACCCCTTTGGGTTCTCCCGAAGTTCCCGACGTGTAAATAATTGCAACCGGGTCGGATCCGTTCACCTGCAACTCCGCTGCTTCTCCAAACTCTGTCACGAAGATCTCATCGAAGACGCAATTCGGCGGAGCATCAGGCCAGACCTGCAAAATGCTGTCATGCAGGGCCGCATCTCCGAAGCAAATCAGAGACGGCGCACAGTCCTTCATCATCGCTACGAGCTCGTGAGGAGACTGGCGCGCGTAGAGCGGCACCGCGATCAAACCTTCGGCGATGATTGCCAGATCCATCGCAATCCATCGGATGCTGTTCGGCGCGAGTAACGCGCACCGGTCGCCTTTCTTCAGACCTTTGTCGCTCAAGAAAGCCCGAGCACTCGCGATCATCTTCAGCAACTCGCGGCCAGTGGCCGTTGTTGGGCCTCCGTCGTGCAATTCCTGGAGCAAGACCGTGTCGCCTGCCTGTTCCAGTTGCACGAGAATCTCTTCAGGAAAGTTCATTTGAATGCCGGGAAGCTGGAACTGCTAAGTTCGTAATGCACTACTCGATCGGCATAGCGCGAAAGCAGGTTTTTAGCTTTTTCGGAGATGACCGGAGTGGAATATTCCTCACCCGCAAAGGCCCTGACGCAAACCAGCGAGTCGAACCACAGCATGGTCACAAACTCGACCTCCGCACCATTCTTGCTCCGGAGTAGTTGGAATCCGCGATATCCTTTTGGCTCGAGCTCTCGTTTGACTTTCGGAAACAATTCTTTTTGCAAATAGCCGCCGTACTCCTCGGCATTAGCCAGAGTCGTCCAGCCGTGCCACAATCGGCAAACCACTTGGTTCTCCTAAAAATTTTTAGCTGTAGGCCTCGACCAGACTGTGCAGGCAACCGCCCATTACCGGCAAATAATCTTC
>JAFAGX010000489.1 GCA_019237515.1 Acidobacteriaceae bacterium | reverse complement strand
ATTCGGCGTGAGTGAACGTCCACTAGTCCGATACCTGCCCCTCCCCCACTGGTAGCTAACCTGCAAATGACGGCCATCGACTCCGGAACGCACAGGTCTACGCCCTGCAGGTGAGACACGTATACCGTCCTAGTCTCATTGGAGTATCGCGAATGCAGGCAGAAACCTGAAAGCTTTGTGTTGCCGTAAACGCCCGATTCGTTGAGCAATATGACTTGTGAACTTCCTCGTGCCGGGCCGGTGCCATGCAGTCCGACAAGGACGTTATGCGGCGTACTTTCAGCGAAAGCTATCTTGTCTCCTTTCCACTGAAAATGCTGGCGCGTGCTACCCGTGCTCGGATCGAGAAAATACACCGACTCGACCGCCACAACCACTAGAAGCTCCTTATGGAGAAGTGGCCCGAACACAGACGGACCATCCACTGGCTGATGCCACGCAGGCTTTCCGGTTTGCCACTCGTATGCCACAACTAGGCTAGCGTTGGTTGGGACAATGACGAGTCCATCATGCAGAATGGGAGTCGAGTTTACGGACGCGTTCGCCGCAGTGTTCGTGCGCTGTTTCCACCGGGCTCGTCCGCTTTCGGCGTCAAGACAATGCAAGTAGCCCCGTCGGTCTCCGATGTACAAGCTGCCCTGATGAACTGCTGGTGACGAATAAATCCATTCTCCTTGTTCGCCGCATGGAGAGAATGACCATAGAATCTCGCCGGAGTCGGGTGACAACGCATAAAGAGTATGCGGGCACTTAGCAAAGAGCCTTCCCGCATTGAAATAGACCGATGCTCCAGCGAACTTCGGCAGCTCCCGCCTCCACACGATTCGCCCGGTCCCAAGATCTAAAGCGCAAACTGAACCCGGACTGAAGATTGAAACGAATACTTTATCGGCCGCGACGAGTGGGTTAGGTCGATTGTTGGCAGGCGGAAGCGCAGCGACCTGCACATCTGGCAATGCAGTTCGCCAAACGGTCAGTTCGTCGAAACCGAAGATTTGGGGGCTGCCGTTCTGGGGCATGCTTCGAGAGTCTAGCGCATAAGCTAAGGTCCAGAAACCGCAGCTGACATCGGTTCTTTTCCCGAATCTCTTTGTTGAGGACGCGCCGAAGCTCCCGAGCGCTTTGAGGTTTCGGTCAAATTCCGTAGCCATTCGAACGCTGAAGCAGCCAGTCTTTCTTGTGGAACTCTCCAGCGCCAATTTCCGGCCGCTCGGCCCGGCACATTCATTCGGCTGTCTGCACCAAGGTTCAGAACATCTTGCAAAGGAGCAATTGCCAGTGCCGCTTTCGATGACCATGCCAGACCGATGAGTGCCGAAACGGCATCGGCGCTTTCGCCGGGCGCCCGGTTTAAGTAATTCCACAAGTTCTGGCGCTGATAATCCGGTAGCTCGTCATACCACTCTCGAGTTGGCGCGTTGTCATGCGTCCCGGTGTAGACCACAGTGTTGCTGACGAAGTTGTGTGGCAAGTATGGATTGTCGGTATGGCCGTCGAACGCAAACTGCAAAACACGCGTCCCGGGAAGTTGAAACTGATCACGCAACGCGCGGACATCCGGCGTAATGATTCCCAGATCTTCGACGATGAACGGCAAGCCGCCCAACTCCCAGGATACAGCTTCGAAAAAGTTGGCGCTCGGGCCTGCTACCCACTGGCCGGTCTGTGCCGTGGTCGCACCCGCGGGCACGTGCCAGGCAGCCGCAAATGCGCGGAAGTGATCCAGCCGAATCGCATCCACATGAGTAAGCAAGGCACGGATGCGATCGATTGCCCAGCGGTAGCCGGTAGCGCGAAGCGCGTCCCAGTTGTAAACGGGGTTGCCCCACAACTGACCTTGTGCGCTGAAGTAGTCCGGAGGAACTCCTGCCACGAAGCGCGGCCGGCGATGCTCATCCAGGAGAAACAACTCCGGGTTCGCCCAAACATCACTGGAATCCGGAGAAACAAAGAAGGGCAAATCACCAATGAGCCTTACGCCCTTCGAATTCGCATTCGTCTTGAGTTGATCTGCTTGCCGGAAGAGCAGGAATTGCGCGAAGCAGACTTGGTCGATTTCATCGATTAATTCGTGACGCGCATTCGCCAAAGTCTCCGGGCGACGCTGAACTACATCGGCGGGCCAGTCGAGGTAATATGCGCCGTTGTACTTCGCCTTCAACGCACGGAACAGGGCGTAATCGTTCAGCCAATGTTCGTGCTTGTTCTTGAATTCTTCAAACTCGGGCCGCAGATCCGTGCGGCTTCCGGACTTGAAGTTCTTCCACGCAACTTGCAGAAGACGATCTTTGAAAGGAATCACGGCATCGTAGTCAACGAAATCGGAAGGAAAGTGAGCTTCGCAATCGTTTTTGGCCAGCAAGCCGTCCGCCGTCAGGCTCTCAGGGCTGATCAGCAGAGCGTTTCCCGCAAACGACGACATCGGCTGATAGGGAGAATTCCCATATCCTGTGGGCCCGAGCGGAAGAGATTGCCACCAACACTGGCCAGCGTCATGGAGGCGATCGATCCAGAAAAAAGCCGACGGCCCTAGATCTCCGATGCCGTAGGGCGATGGAAGCGAAGTCACGTGCAACAGCAGTCCCGAAGAACGGTACTCGGAGGGAAACGGAGGAACAGCTATGCTTCCACCGTTTTTGCTCACTGCCCCGCTCCAGAATTCAGCGCGTTGCCCACGATTTCCTCGGCTTCGCTCAGAATCGAATGGAGGTGGGCGTCGCCTTTAAAACTCTCCGCATAAATTTTGTAAATGTTCTCTGTGCCGGATGGCCGCGCCGCGAACCAGCCGCTCTTCGCTATCACTTTCAAGCCGCCAATCGGGGCCTGATTGCCGGGCGCTTTGGTCAGCTTGGCAGTGATGGGTTCGCCTGCCAGATCGGATTCCTTGACAGCTTCCGGCGTGAGTTTCTGCAATTTTGCTTTCTGTTCCGGTGTAGCCGGCGCGTCAATCCGTGTGTAATACGGCGTGCCGAATTCCGCAGTCAGTTCGCGGTAATGCTCGCCGGGATCCTTTCCGGTTGTAGCAGTAATCTCGGCCGCGAGCAGCACCATGATCAAGCCATCTTTGTCCGTTGCCCACGCCGTTCCATCGTGACGAAGAAAGCTTGCTCCCGCACTTTCTTCGCCGCCAAAACAAA
>JAFAGX010000634.1 GCA_019237515.1 Acidobacteriaceae bacterium | reverse complement strand
CATGCGGACAATGCCATCGCGCGCCTCTCACCGGAACTCCCCAGTTGAACGACGGCCGCAAACTGCTGGCAGCTTCCGGATGCGTGCACTGCCACACCATCAAATTGCCCGAGGGCGGTACGCTGCAAGCCGCTGATGATCCTCCCTCTCTTGCGCACATCAGTGACAAAACCACGCGGGAATGGATTTTCGCTTGGCTAAAGGATCCGCAGGCTTACGCCGTATCGGCACGAATGCCCAACTTCAAATTGAGCGATGATGAAGCCCGCGACATCTCAGGATTTTTGATCGCAAACAGTGTCCCTCTTCCGGGTGACACACTTGCCGTATCGCAAAAAGGTGTTCCTGATGCCAGTGCCGGCCCGAGCCTTTACGGCGAATCCTTTTGCGCCACGTGCCATGCGGTGCAGAACACGGCTGGAAACCTCGTAGGAGGCAACATCGGCCCCGAACTTACGCGAATCGGCAACAAAGCGAAGCCGGAGTGGTTAGCCGCCTGGGTCAATAACCCGCGGGCCTACGATTCCCGCACTGCAATGCCGCATTACCGGTTCACGGAACAGCAAGTCGCAATCTTGGCCAACTTCCTGCAAGCAAAAACCGACTCAGACTTCATGAGCAATGTTCATCTCGACCCGGCGACTCCTGAGCAAATTGCTCATGGCAAGCTGCTGGTCACTGAATATGGTTGCGCTTCATGCCACGAGATTCCCGGTATCAAGAAGCCAGAGAATTTCGCTCCCGAGTTGACGCGTATCGGAAGCAAGCCGATTTCTCAGCTTATTTTCGTTGCAGGAATGCGCCACACCTTACCCGATTACATCACTGGAAAACTTCGCCAACCACGTGCCTTTGCGGCTGGGCTGAAAATGCCACAGTACAATTTCACGCCTGGGCAGATCGATGCACTCACGACAGCCTTACTTTCATTGAATGAGCGCTCCCAGACTCTGCCCTCGACCCTGACCGGGACTTCCTCCAAAGAGTCAGCTTATCAACCTGCGGGCAAAGCCGGTCAGCTGATGAATGATCTGGCTTGCTTCAGTTGCCATCGCATCAACGGACGTGGCAGCGATCTCGCTCCCGATTTGACCTGGGAAGGCAGTTCGGTGCAGCGCAAATGGCTGGAGGATTTCTTGCGCAACCCCAACACGCTTCGGCCGGCGCTGATCCGCCGCATGCCGAAGTTCAACTTAAAGCCCGAGGAAATCACGACTCTGGCCGACTACATCATGACGGTCTACCAGACACCCTCATTCGATCGCGATTCCATGCCGAATTCAGGTTATGCCGCCGCCGACGTCGAACATGGCCGACAACTTTTCTACTCGAAATATGCCTGCCAGTCCTGCCACATCATCGATCCGAAGGCAGACAAAGGTTACGTCGGTCCAACTCTGACGGAGGTCGGTTCACGCCTGAATGCGGCCTGGATCTATTACTGGCTAAAGAATCCACAAAACCTGCGTCCTGGCACAATCGAGCCTAACCGCAACATGCCAGATGAAGATGTGCAGGCGCTTACCGCGTTTCTGGTCTCACAGAAAGGATCGGCCAGGCAGGAGGCGAAGAAATGAAACGAGCCTCGGTTGTCGCCCTTTTCTGTCTATCGGTGATGTTTTACGGCTGTGCCCGTAACGCATCTCCAGCGCCGGCGGCTCCGGTTTACGGAACAGCCATCGTAGAGGTCAGCGGCGGAAAGCAGACAGCACCGGTTGGCGGCCGGCTGGAACAGCCGATCGTAGTGCAGGTAAATGACGATCAGGGCAATGCGGTCACGGGGGCAGCAGTGTCATTTCATAGTGCGAATGGTGTGGCGTTCGAGCCAGCCAGCGGTTCGACTGATTCTGGTGGTCAATTCACGTCTAACGTCAGTCTCGGCGGAATGGCCGGAAGGTACCAAATCGTCGCCAGCACGCCAACTAAGGCGCAAAAAGCCACTGAAGTCAAAATCGTCGAGATTGCCCTCGGATATCAGGAAGGTCTTGGGCGAGAACTCAACGAGCAGTACTGTGCTCGCTGCCATAATCCTGAATCTACTCCCGAACGCGTTTCCAATTACGACAATCTGGAAGTGAAACCGCATTCATTTACCGAAGGCGATACTTTAAACAAAATGTCAGATTCCGACCTGCAGGCCATGATCAGTCACGGTGGTCCAGCGCTGAACAAATCGCCACTCATGCCTCCGTACGGCTATACGTTGTCCAAAACTGACGTCCAGGCGCTGATCGCATATATAAGGATAATCTCCGACCCTCCGTATCAAGTTCCGGGAATGCTTTATACCAAGAGATAAATTGTGAGCTCTAGGCCTACCGCCAATTTTCGGCTCTAGGTCTGCGATCATATATATGCCTTGACACGTATATACTTACAAGAGTATATACAAAGAGTGGAATCTGTATTCGAAATCATCGCGGAGCCGAACCGCCGCGCAATATTGAGCATCCTAGTCTCATCCGAGCGGTCCGTGGGAGAGATCGAACGCCAGCTTCGCATGCCGCAGCCGACCGTCTCAAAGCACCTGCGAGTGCTGCGAGAGGCTGGATTCGTGGAATCCACCGTCGATGCACAGCGCCGCCTTTACCGGCTGAAGCCTGAACCACTTCAGCAGCTGGATGCCTGGCTCGACCCGTTTCGCCGCTTCTGGTCCGCACACCTTGACGCTCTCGAACGCCACCTCGATCGCATGGATCAGCCCGCACCTAAGAAAAGGAAAATAAGAAAATGACTAATCGTGAGCCATACACACCGGGTCCAGCCAACGTGGCGCGGGTACAAAAAGAAGGAGAGAAGTGGACGCTTGTTCTGGTCAGAGAACTCCGCCACTCCCCTGAAAAAGTCTGGCAGGCGATAACCGATCCAGCACATCTGCACGAGTGGGCACCCTTTGATGCTGATGGAAACCTGGGTACCACTGGAGGCAGGGTAAAGCTCACCACGGTGGGAGCCCCCGGGCCCCACGTTACCGAAACTACGGTGACGCAGGCCGACGCTCCCAAGCTTCTTGAGTATAAGTGGGGTGATTTCGATATGCGGTGGCAACTCGAGGCGGTTGCTAATGGCACACGCCTGACGCTGTGGACCAACATCGCTCGCCCCTTCATCTCTATGGGCGCTGCCGGGTGGCACATCTGCTTCGACGTGCTGGATCAGCATCTCGCGGGTCAGCCGATTGGGCGTATCGTCGGCCCCGAGGCTATGAAGTTCGATGGCTGGCAGCGGCTGAATGCCGAATACGCAAAGCAGTTCGGCGTGGAGGTCCCTTCGTGGCTGCCTAAGGCGTGAATCGGTGGCACATCACGTCTAGTGCCGCAGATTCCACGAACGATCCTTGCAAGCAAACCTGGTTTGGTTAACGGAGCAAATGCCTATGACACGTACGTTCTGCATCGCCGCGCCGGGCTACCCTGGGATAACATCCCTTTCTTGGGAGTAAATCATGACCAGAACGAATCCCAAGGTTGATGCCCTTCTAAGAAAGGCCAAAAAGTGGCAGGCAGAATTTGAAAAGTTGAGAACGATCATTCTTGAGTTTCCCCTGACG
>JAFAGX010000593.1 GCA_019237515.1 Acidobacteriaceae bacterium | reverse complement strand
GGGGCTTCACGCGCGAGTTGGCGGCCCAGTTCTTCTCGGCTGTCCTGCACCGCGCGACCAAAAACTATGCTGTCCGGGCGGGAGAAGTAAACGTGTTCGAAAATGCAGCTCGATTGCGGCTGGGCTGCAGAATAGAAGCGAGAGGTCATTCCTTCCGGACCTATGACGATGAGTTCGCCGGGCTTCACGTCGCGCTCGAAGGTGGCCCCGATCAGGTCGAAGGCACAAGTTTCGGACGCGAAGACAATCGTGTCGTGTTTCTCGCCAGGAATTCTTCCCATGGCAAGCGGACGAAAGCCGCGCGGGTCTCGTGCCGCGAATATGCGATCGGAGCTAACCATGACCAACGAGAACGCTCCTTCCACTCTGCGCAACGCATCAGCCATCGCCTCCGGCAAGGTTTGCTCTCTCGACAAAGCGATCAGGTGCACGATAACTTCGGTATCGCTATTCGTCTGAAAGATCGAGCCCTGACCCTCCAGCCGGCTGCGAATCTCACCTGCGTTTACCAGATTCCCGTTGTGCGCCAGAGCGATCGTGCCTTTGTTGGATTGCACCAGAATCGGTTGCGCATTCAGAAGGGCAGACTCGCCGGCGGTCGAATATCGCGTGTGGCCAATGGCCAAGGTTCCCCGCAGCTTGGCCAGGACATCTTCGACAAAAATGTCTGCAACCAAACCCATCGCTTTATGGATGTGCAGGGTCATACCGTCGGAAGTCGCGATGCCCGCAGATTCCTGGCCGCGATGCTGCAATGCATGAAGACCGAGGTAGGCAAGTTTCTCGGCTTCGGGGTTAGCGTAGATCGCCACCACGCCACATTCTTCGCGAAATTTATCGAGTGGGAGCATTTAGTAATCAGCCTTTAGCAACTAGCAATTGGCCTTTAAGTTCTTAACAACCCTGAACCGAGCACCCAGCCAGCGCAAAAACCGCTGGCGCATCGGAATCCCGGATGGCCAAGATTGCGATTTGCTTTTGAGTTCAGCAAACTTCTCTTCTGACAACTGATCCTGAGTCGCAATGATTTTCAGCCATTGTGATTTCGGCTTCCCGACTGCAAGTTGCAACCGTCGTCTGTCAGTATCCCAAGCTTCAAATTCTTCGTTCTCGACGTCAATGGCCTCAAGGTGGTGTTGCATTGCCGCAAGCGTCGGAAACTCCTTCACGTCACCACAATCTTTTGTGAGAACGTACACAGGAAAGACCGCATCGCTCAAGTGTTTAACCTCGAACTATTGAATCCTGTGCAGTCCCTCAATTTGCCTGCAGAGCCGGGTCACTGCTCAGCGAGGCCTCTAGCGCTGCTTCGTAGATTCCCCGAAGCGCACTCACTGCGGACGACACAACCAGCGCACCATCCACCCTGATTTCTAAATTATCGGGAACTGTCTCGCCGATGCCGTCTGCCGATATCCCGTATTTCCCCGCTAGCTGTTTGATTGCCGGGACGGTAGCAGGGTCGCAGGAGATGACGATCCGGCCGGCATCTTCTCCGAATAACGCAAACTCAAGCGGCAGTTCATTGGAGCGCAAATCTATTCTGATCCCAATTGACTTACCGAACGTCAATTCCGCCAGGGTCACTGCGATTCCACCGTCGGAGCAGTCATGGGCAGACTCAATCAGGCCCGCCTGAATCATTTTGAGCAAAGCTTTGTGCAGAGCAGCTTCCCGTTCAATTTCGAGGGCCGGCGGAAATCCCCAAAGCTCTCCCAGAACTTCTTTCGCGTATTCCGATGAACCGAATTCCAACTGGGCATCGGTAAGATCGCCTGGTTCGGAAGCTCGCAGCAGAATCACGGCCCGCCCGGGCTGCTGGAAATCCGGAAAGACGGTTTTGTGAACGTCTTCGAGAGTGCCAACAACCCCAAGCACGGGGGTCGGGTAAATTCCCTCGCCTAATGTTTCATTGTAGAAACTGACATTCCCGCCCGTAATGGGGATGTCGAGCTCTTCACAAGCTTTGGTGATGCCATCGATCGTTTGCGAAAACTGCCACATGATTTGGGGCTTTTCGGGATTGCCGAAGTTCAAGCAGTTTGTCGCACCCGCAGGAGTCGCGCCCGCGCACGCCACGTTACGGGCGGCTTCGGCTACGGCGTGCATAGCCCCAAGCTGCGGATCGAGATAGCACCAGCGGCTGTTCCCATCGAGCGCCATGGCAAGGCCGCGTGGCGAGCCTTTAATCCGAATCACGCCGGCATCGCCGGTTCCGGGAGCTTCCACCGTGTTGGTCTGCACCATGTGATCGTATTGTTGCCAGACGTAGCGCTTGCTGCAGATATTGGGGCTGCCGAGCAAACGCTTTAAATCGTCACTCAGATCGGATTTTGCCCCGAGCTTTACATTTTCGGGCATCTCTCTCGGCACGGGAGGCTCCCAACGCTTCATCGGACGTTGGTAGACCGGGGCATCATCGGTGAGCGCCTCGTTAGGAATTTCCGAAACGATCTCGCCGTGCTGCAGCACGCGCATCTTGCCATCGTTCGTGACGCGGCCGATTTCGGCGGCATCGAGACCCCATTTCTCGAAAATCGAGAAGACTTCCTGCTCGCGTCCCTTCTGCGCGACCAGCAGCATGCGTTCCTGAGATTCGCTGAGCATGATTTCGTATGGAGTCATGCCAGTTTCGCGCTGGGGCACGCGATCCAGTTCAATTTCAATTCCTACATGCCCGCGCGCTCCCATTTCACATGTGGAACAGGTCAGGCCGGCTGCGCCCATATCCTGAATACCGACAACCGCACCACTCTGCATAGCTTCCAAACAGGCTTCGAGCAACAGCTTCTCAAGAAATGGGTCGCCCACTTGTACATTTGGCCGCTTGGCTTCGGAGGCTTCGCTGAATTCTTCGCTAGCCATAGTTGCGCCATGGATGCCATCACGGCCAGTTTTCGCACCGACGTAAATCACGGGATTGCCTTCGCCAGCGGCACGGGCATAGAAGATTTGGTCCTTCTTCACCAATCCAAGTGCGAATGCGTTGACCAAGGGATTTCCCGAGTAGCAGGGCTCAAACTTTGTTTCGCCCCCAAGATTCGGCACTCCGAAGCAGTTCCCGTAGGAAGCGATGCCGCTAACCGCCCCGGCGAGTAAAGAGTGGTTCTTATGGATCTCCGTTCGGGTAGCGCGGACACTCTTGTCCGCGTTGATAGGGCCGAATCTCAGTGAATCCATAATGGCAGCCGGCCTGGCGCCCATGGTGAAAATGTCGCGCAGTATGCCGCCGACGCCGGTTGCTGCACCCTGGAAGGGCTCGATGAAGGAGGGATGATTGTGCGACTCAATTTTGAAGGCGCATGCCCAACCGTCTCCGATGTCGATGATACCCGCATTTTCGCCCGGGCCTTGGAGAACCCGGCGGCTTCGGGTAGGTAAGCGTCTCAAATGAACGCGGGACGATTTGTACGAGCAGTGCTCGCTCCACATTACGCTGAAAATTCCGAGCTCGGTGATCGTGGGCCCACGTCCGCCTAAAAGCTGCCTGATTTTTTCGTATTCTTCCGGCGTGAGCCCGTGTTCCTGGACCAGTTCTGGACTAATGGCTGGAGCGGCAACCGTATGCATGGGAAATTCTATTTTCGCATGAGCATGAGCCGGTGAATAGAGAATCTGTTTAGTATTATTCAGGATGCATGAAGTCGGTCATCGTAGGAACGGCTGGCCACATTGATCACGGGAAAACCGCTCTGGTCAAGGCATTGACAGGGATCGATGCCGATCGTCTGGAGGAGGAAAAGCGCCGCGGCATCACTATTGATATCGGATTTGCTCATCTTGAGCTGCCCGAATCTGAAGGACAGAACCTGCGTCTCGGGTTTGTTGACGTTCCGGGTCACGAACGTTTTGTTCGCAACATGCTTGCCGGTATTGGTGGGATTGATTTGGTTCTACTGGTGATTGCGGCCGATGAGTCCATCAAACCCCAAACCCGGGAGCACTTCGATATCTGCCGCTTATTGTCGGTTCGACGTGGCATCACCGTGCTTACGAAAACTGACCTGGTCGATCGAGAGACTCTCGAAGTCGTGCGTCTCGAAGTAGAAGATTTTGTGCGCGGATCATTCCTGGACGTTTCGCAAGCCCCGATGATCGGCGTGAGCTCGCGGACCGGAGACGGAATCGGGGAGCTCAAGCGAGCTCTGATCAGCGCGGCGGCGACTGTTTCCGAAAGACCTTCGGCAAGCTTCGCGCGTCTGCCAATCGATCGCGTATTCACCATGAAAGGTTTTGGAACGGTGGTTACCGGCACATTGATTTCAGGTGCTGTGCGCAAGGAAGATGAACTGGAACTTTTTCCTGGCGGGCAACGAGCTCGCGTGCGTGGGGTACAGGTGCACGGGCAGCCGGCCGATCAGGCGCTCGCGGGTGAGCGCACCGCGCTCAACCTGCCAGGGATCTCAACGGAAGAATTGTCCCGTGGCATGACACTGGGACCTTTGGAAACATTGCGTGCAACCACGCGGCTTGATGCGGAGCTATCGCTGCTGGTATCTGCCAAGCCATTGAAGAATCGTGCGCGAGTGCATTTCCACTCCTACACTTCCGAAACTATCGCGACGGTTAACTTGAGCGGCAAGGACCAAATCGCTCCCGGAGAGATCTCGTTCGCGCAATTTCGGCTTTCTGATCCGATTCTGTTGTTACCTGGTGACCGCTTCATCATCCGCCAGTTCTCGCCCGTAGTGACGGTCGGCGGCGGGCGAGCGTTGGAGAACGCTCCTCCTCTGCGGCCGCAACGGACGACAATCTATTCAGAATTTATGACAGCGCTCAGCACAAACGACAATGGCGCGTTAGCTGCTCGCGTTGAAGTCGCCGGTCACGGAGGATTGACTCTGGCGGAAGCCGTTTATCGCACTGGATGGAGACCGAAAAAGGTCATTGAGAAGGTGGCCGGCTCGCCGGAGATTGTTCGCATTGGCGAATACCTCATTCTGAAAAGTGTGGCCGCTGCCCTTGAAAACGAGATGGTGTCAGCACTCGACCGCTTCCATAAGCAGAATCCTTTAGTGGCAGGCATGAGTAGAGAAGCACTTCGGGCGTGTTTCTTACGCGTTTCGGAAGAGGTCTTTGCGCGAATTCTCGAGGCCCAAGTTAAACAAAAGAAACTCGAGCTGGCTGGCGAACTGGTGAAGCTCCCGGGACGCGGGGTCGTGATGAAAGACGAAGAGGCGGAGTCCCAAAAGGTAATCGAAGCCGCATTCGCTTCGGCTGGGCTAAAAGTCCCCGCAATGAAGGAAGTGCTAGCCGGACTAAAAGTCGACCGAGTACGAGCGCAGAAGATTGTTACTCTGCTGCTCCGGGATAAAGTTCTGGTGAAGGTATCGGAAGAGCTTCTCTTTCACAAGAACGCGTTGAAAGATTTGCGCCAACGGGTGACAGAGCTAAAAAGCAAATCGACGAGAATGGATGTAGCGCAATTCAAGGACCTGACCGGCGTGACACGAAAATATGCTATTCCGCTGCTCGAATATCTGGATCGCGAGCACGTGACTCGACGGGAGGGGGATGAAAGGATCATCCTCTGAAATCCGGAGGATTAGCGAAGCAGGCATGGTGAACTCGGCCATTCGAATCATTGGCGGTGGTCTCGCGGGCTCCGAGGCGGCATGGCAATGTGCCCGGCGGGGAATACCGGTTGAACTGTTCGAAATGCGTCCTATGCGCTCCACCCCAGCCCATCAGACCGGCGATTTTGCGGAACTGGTCTGCTCCAATTCCCTCAAATCCGACAGCGAGAACACAGCGCCGTGGCTGCTGAAGGACGAACTGCGCCGCGCCGGGTCGCTTTTGGTGGCAATTGCTCGAAAATGCGCGGTGCCTGCCGGACATGCGCTAGCGGTTGATCGTACGTCGTTTGCCGCCAAAGTCACTGAAGCTATCTCGCACGAGCCTTTGATCACGATTCGTCGGGAAGAGGTGACACAAGTTGCCGCGGACCAGATCACGATTGTTGCAACTGGCCCCCTGACTTCCGACGCCCTGTCGGAGGAAATTGCCCGGCTTACCGGGTCTTCTCATTTGTACTTTTTCGACTCGATCAGTCCTATCGTCGAAGCTGACTCGATCGATTTGGCAAAAGTGTATTTGGCTGCACGTTATAACAAGGGTTCGGCTGACTACATTAACTGCCCCATGTCGAAGGAAGAATACGACCGCTTCTACGCCGCACTCCTTTCTGCGGAGTCGGTCGAACATCGTGATTGGGAGAAGCTGAATTACTTCGAAGGCTGCCTGCCGATTGAGGAGATCGCGCGACGCGGACCCGACACCCTGTGCTTTGGACCTATGAAGCCAGTCGGACTCAAGGATCCCCGCACCGGAGAAATGCCCTATGCCGTTGTGCAGTTACGGCAGGAAAATCTCCGCGCCGACTCTTACAACCTGGTTGGATTTCAGAACCACCTGAAATTTTCGGATCAGGCCAGGGTGCTGCGATTGATTCCGGGATTGGAGAATGCACGGTTCTTACGCTATGGGCAAATCCACCGGAATACGTACATCAGCGCCCCCACTTTGCTCTCAGAAACCTTGCAGATGAAAGATCGGCCGAACGTACTGTTTGCGGGACAGATTTGCGGAGTGGAAGGCTATATCGAGTCAATTGCGACTGGGTTGATTGCCGCTCTTCAAGCATCATCATTGGCGTGGGGACGTCAGGCAATCCCACCACCTCGCGCCAGCGCATCTGGGTCGCTGATTCACTACATCACCCATGCCGATGCGCACCGGTTTCAACCTGCAAACATAACGTTCGACCTTTTGCCACCTCCTGGGAAGCCTATTCGCGACCGCCAGCAGAGGCATAAGTGTCAATGCGAGCTGGCCTTAAGAGAGTTCGATGCTTGGCTGGCTGCCTTCAGTCCGGCACCAGAGACTAAGGTCGCTTCTTGAAGCCTCACAACTGCGTAACACTGGGCCATTACCATCGAGACCGCAAATCGGAGTTACTGCGGGCTGATGATTCGTTACGAAAGTGGCATTTACAGGAAAACAGACTCCGCCTACTATCAGCCCTGTAAGTTTGGCAGTTCTGGGGGAGGGCTGCCAGAGCGTCCTGAACTGAAAAGTTCAGGACGTTTTTTTATTTTGCGCTGGGTATCCGGTAGATGGCGTAACGGCGGCGGATGGTGGCGAGAGGCGAGATGAATCTTGCTGTGTGGATATGCCTTGCAGGCCGGTTAGGCATTCACCACGTCTGAGCACCCAGTACCACTGAACAGTCTCCCATCAGCCCAAAACCACTTACTTCCGTAACATGCGAACCCTTACCCGGTGAATTACGCTTTTAAGCATTAGCATTGGGAGGCCGCCATCTCCACGTTAGCTACAACGAAGCGAGAGGACCGCAGCGCGTCCGCAAGAGCATTTATCCACAGCCTCAATATCCTCGTAAAGTACGTCCGCCTTTATGGATTTCAGCACAAACGCACCGAGGCGCAATTTGAAACGACATGGAAAGAGTTACAGCAAGGAATGCCTGCGGGTCGCGACAGTGGTTTTCTGCTGGGTGTTTCCGAAAACAGGCTGTTGCTGGATGGAGTGCCGCTTGAAACCGGACAGGCAGAACGCAGCTTCGCGCAGTTATTGACAGCGGCAGGCCTCGCCAGCATTCATTTCTCCAACGGAGTAACCGTCGACGATTTCGCGAAACTCATTCGCGCTTTTGCGGTGGGCGGATCAAAGGCCCAGGATGTCGTGAAGGAGATCAAGCAGACCTTCGGAGACAATAAAGACGCTTCCATACGTATTAATGAAGTTAAGTTTGTCGCCGCCGATCCCGCTACAGGAGAAGTGAGCGTAGCGGCGCAAATCGCCGCGCAAACTCTGGGACCGGAGTTCAAAGATTGGTTGAACGATCCGCAGAAGTTGCTGCAGTTGATCGCTGCGGCAGAAGGATCGCAGGGCGGAGGTGGTAGCAGTGGCAGCGCTCCCATGGGCAGCGTGCCAGTACATCCCGCAAACGCCGTAGCCGAAGGAGCAAAGCCCGCAGCTTCCAGCGCAGGCTCAGCCAGCGGAGTCGTGCCGCTGGAAGAAGAAGAAGTGATCCGGGCGATTCGCCTGCTGACCTCGTTTGGGGAAGTCAGCGCGAACCCGAATTCGCAACCGGAGTTGGTTCAGAAAGAACTGAGCCAAGTCGATCAGAATACTAAGATCAATCTGCAGCAGTTGCTCGAAGCACTCTCCACCAAACATAA
>JAFAGX010000150.1 GCA_019237515.1 Acidobacteriaceae bacterium | reverse complement strand
AGTAAGTGCGCGCGGTTCACGTACCACCACAGAACATTGAAGAAGATTGCGATAACGAAATAGGTGCCGTTATAAACCCGCGCTGCGACCGCCTGGTCAGGATGGCCCAGATGCTGTGCTAGAACGACGGTGGGAAAAGGGACCGACGTGACACCCAGCAGCAGGAGCAGATTCAAAATCATAAGCGTGTTATCGGAACGCTTAATGTGGGTGAACAGCCGATGGTGGTTGATCCACATGATTCCGATGAAGGCGAAACTGATGAGAAATGCGACGTAAAAGGGCCACTCCTTGATCAGTTGACTGCCCAGATTTCCTGATGGGCCAGGAATCTGGATTTCCAGAATGAGCAAAGTGATGGCAATCGCAAAGACTCCATCCGAGAACGCCTCAATGCGAGCAGTTTCCTTTTCCATGAGTGTCAAGCGAAGTTCAGGTGGAAGTGGACCTGGAAAAATCAGGCTTCTTACTTAACCGTTTTCCTCCGCGCTCTGGTATCAATTTTCACCGGACGATTCTCCGGTGCCGCCAATTCGTCGGCGGTCACAAAGATTGGCTCGATATCAGTCGGAATCCCTTGCAGCTTATCGAGGGTCTTGCGCAAAGCGGGCCGTATAACCCCGAGATCATCCATCATCTTTTTGGCAGCCGCGTAGTCGCCTTGTGCCTCGATGGTCAGCAAATCGTGATCGAGTTCCGTGACTGCTTGCTTCATCTTCGAAATATCTACAGCGAACGCGCCGTCTGGTCGTTTGTTAAATGCGCCTTTATCCATGAACGTGTTGAACTGGATCGCCATGCCCTTTCCGTGGGCATCGTTCAGACCGAAACGCAGGCTGCGAAACGACGAAGCGAGATAAGTTGTGTAAAGTTGACGCTGCGCGGCTTCATCGGAGGGTAAAACCTTCTCCAATCCCATGTCTTTGGCGTGATCCATCATGTAAGCCAGTGCCCATAAGCCGGTCACATCGGCTTTTGCTTCTTCGATCGTGCTGTAAAGATCCTTGAGTTCCTCGCGCGGAGTCGTTTGGCGACCGTCGACAGTAATCTGGTGTGGGCCGAGACCATGCATCAACTCATGAGCCACAATATGCGTAAAAAATGGGTCAAAGGTGACATCTACCATTGATTCCTGCGTCAACATCCGTCGTGCAATGGGCAGAAGCACGCTGCGGAATTTTGCGTCTTGTATGTTCTTGAGCATCACCCGCTTTGAGCCCTTTTGCTGGACCACGCGATCGTCGTTGGGCAGGTTGCAGGCCGCAGTTTGCACTCCGTGAGCGCCGTCGCCAGCACTAAAAATCTCGTCGACCACCCGAACGGGCGCCGCCGCTCCCAGCTTGGGATTGCGGTATTGCGGATCGATTGGCAGATTATCTTCAATTTCCTGGAGGTGGTGTGCGAAAGCCGTGAGCTTTGCGGTCTCTTGATCATCCCGCAGGTTTACGTACGCCTCAAAGGCGGCTTTGTAGCCGAAAAGTTCATCATTGTAGGTTTCATATGGGCCGATGGTGATATCGATAGGAGCATCGAGATCCATCCATGCCATATCGCTTTCGTAGTAGTCATTCGACAAGAATGCGTCGGCCCGCAGGCTTAGAAATTTTTTAAGCGTATCGTTATCTGTCAGGGAGGCAGCTTCATGCAGCAGATCGCTGCTGCGTTTCAAATCATCCGCATATTCCTGGCTGTAGGGCTCGTAGAAAAGCGTGTTAACCGCTGGCGCAAGTGTTCCTCGCGCATGAATGACAGTGAAGAAACTTTTTGCCTGCTCCTGTTCTTTAGGCGACAGCTGCGCGACCCACTGTTCAAAAACCTGCTTGCTCATGTTTTCGGGATAGAAGTTCGCGCCCAGCGGCTTGCGGGCGGGCACTCCCGGGATGAACGCCTTGTATTCGTCAATGTCCGACCACGGGCCTTTATTGATCCAGAAATAGTGCAGGCGAGCTTTGCTCAATGGCGTCGCGTCCTTTTGCAATTCGGAATAGAGCGTCAGATTCCCTGACCACAACTGCCGCATGAAGATATCGTCCAGGATTCTTGAGGCTTCGATGAGCTTCACTAGAGCTTTCTGGTCCCCAGAC
>JAFAGX010000110.1 GCA_019237515.1 Acidobacteriaceae bacterium | reverse complement strand
TTCTACGGTTTGATTTCCGGAACCGGTATGCGAACGCAGATGAGTGTCGGGTGGAACCACAAGATCGTAGCTGATGGAAACGTTATGAAAGAGCTCCGAGGACCCGCTGTTGCCGATGCGGATGTCGTTGCCGCTCTGCTGGATTGGAGGATTGTCGATGATGGTCTTGAGCTGCTTCTCGGAATCGCCTCCAAACCAGTTTGTGACCTTGACTCGTCCGGTGACCTGCACCTGGCCGGAACTGCCGGTTCGGACATTCACATTGCCCGAACCGGTGGTGAGATCGATGCTGGCAAGACCATTAACCTGGAGCGTGCGTTGAAAGGAGCCTTCGGAGGACCCGAATGCGGGTAGCACGAAGGCCAAGGCCGCAATTAGAACGAACCATAATTTGCAATGAGACATCGTCTTTTTCAAAAGCAGGTTCCTCGATTTCGCTCGGAATGACACAGAATTATTGGAGGACCACTTCTTCGCCTTCCTTCAATCCGTTAAGAACTTCGGTTTTTGCACCGTTGGAAATGCCGATGTTCACCGCGATTTTCTTCATGCCGTCCTTGGCTCGGGAATCGGGAATGTCCACGAATGATTTCTTGTCCTTGTCGTAGATGATGGCGCCTTCGGGAATCTGCAAAACGTTCTTGTGCTCTTCGAGAATGATTTCGGCGTTGGCCGTCATTTCCGCCTTGAGCTCGCCGCCGGGGTTATTAATGGAAACGCGGACCTCGAAAGTAGTCACGTTGTCTTTTTCAACGCCCATGGGCGAAATTTTGGTGACCTTGCCGTTGAACGTTTTGTCCTTGAACGACTCGACTTTAATGCGAGCGGGCTGGCCGAGATACACCTTGCCGATATCGCTCTCGTCGACCTTTCCTTTCACGTAAACTTCGCTGGTGTCGCCGAGCGTCATCACAAGAGTTGCGGAAGAACCGAGAACGAGGATCGAGCTGACCGCGTCGCCAACTTCGACGTCACGCGAGAGAACGATGCCATCGATGGGAGAAACGATATCCGTATAACTCAGCTGTTCTTCTAACTGCTTCAAGTTTGCGCGGTCGCGGGCCAATTCGGCTTGCGATTGGGCGATTTTCGCTTTCAACACGGTCACCTGAGCCTTGGCTACATTCTGCTTGTTCAAGGCCATCTTGTAGTTACGGTCGGCATCGTCGAGAGCCGATGCGGATACTACCCCGTCTTTGGCCATTTCGACTGCACGGTCGTACTGGCGTCTGAGAAGCGGCACGTCCGGACCTTCGGCATCGACTTTGGCGCGCTCGTAGTCGGCTTCCGAGCTGGCCAGATTGGCTTCGGCGGCCTGCAAGGCTGCACGGGACTGGTCGACTTGAGCCTGAATCTCGTCTTTATCAAGCTGTGCCAGAAGCTGGCCTTTCTTGACTCGGTCGCCGTACTCCACAAGAAGCTTCCTGATAATTCCGCTGGCCTTGGACTTCACTTCGACCTTGGTGATGGGAGTTACCTTGCCGGTCGCAACCACGCTCTTGGCGAGATCACCGCGCTCGACTTTGGCCAGCTTGTTGGGATCAATTTTCGTCCCGCCGGTGCTGAAGGCGATGAGGGCTCCGGCGAAGATCAACACCACCACGACGACGATGCTGATAATGGTGATGCGTCTGCGCCGCTTTCGTTTGCCGTTTCCGTTACCGTTCATATCCGCCTCCTGCGCCGGCGTTTCCGCCCTTGATGGGTATTACGCAAGTTCTCGTGAATTGGTTCCTAACATCTGACGGGTTGAGTCATAGCGTTAGACCTGCCAGATCTGAGAATGGAAGCAAGAATCTGCTTTGGAACGCAAGGCGAGGATCCACAGCAAATTGCGGAGTTACAGCTTCCAGCACGCGAACCACCATTTTACCAACCTCGGCACAATCCCGATGAAGGATAGCCTGTTTGGAATGTTAAAATTAGCTACTCATGATCGGTTATGTGCTGCTGCGGGTGTTTCTTATCCTGCTCCTGGTAGCGGCGAACGCGTTCTTTGCGGCAGCCGAATTTGCGCTGGTCAGTGTCCGAGATACCAGGATCCAAGAGTTGATTGAAGCCCGGCGCATTGGCGCCCGCATCGTTCAGAGATTACATCGCAACCTGGACGAAGTCGTAAACGGGGTGCAGCTGGGAATCACGATAGTTAGCCTGACTCTTGGCTGGGTAGGCGAGCCCGTCCTGTCGCGGATGTTCGAACACTCGCTTGGCCAGATTCCGCATGCCACGCTCTATGCGCATGGGATCGCGATCGCCATCGCATTCATTCTGATCACCTGCCTGCACGTGATCCTGGGCGAACTGGTGCCGAAGTCTTTAGCCCTGCAGCGAGGCGAGCAGGTGGCGCTAGCGGTAGCGGCGCCGATGGATGTCTTCCTGGCCATTACTCGGCCCTTCATTTTTGTGATGAACACGGCTGCCGGATCGGTGTTACGTCTCTTTGGATCGCGCAAGCTGCGGCAGGGTCCGGTGCATTCCCCGGATGAACTGAAACTGATCGTGACGGCCAGCCGGCAGTTTGGGCAGATTCCGGCATTCCAAGAGGAGATGATCCATCATGCCTTGGAGCTGGAAAGCATTACGGTTCGGGAAGTGATGGTGCCGCGTCCCGACATTTTTTCCCTCCCGGGAGATCTCACGCTGGATGAGGCACTATCGAAAGTTGTCGAGGACCAGCACTCTCGGGTTCCGGTGTACGACCCGCAAAGTGGCCCGGAGCACATCATAGGCGTGCTTTATTCCAAAGATCTGATGCGTTGGACACGCTGGCGGCTAAGCGCGAATCCGGTGCAGCCGATGGCGGCGCGGATTTCGTCCATGAAAATCAGCCAGATCATGCGAGATGTGCTGGTGGTTCCGGAGACCAAGGTTTTGACGGAATTGTTGGAAGAGTTCAAAGACCGGAAGAGACATCTCGCGGTTGTCGTAGATGAGTTTGGCTCGACTGCGGGAGTAATTACGGTTGAAGATATCCTTGAGCAGCTCGTCGGAGAGATTCAGGACGAATTTGACATCTCCCCACCCGAGCAACCCACGTTGGAAGGCCAACCGGTTGTGGTTCTGGATGGATCGGTGAGCATTCGAGACCTGGAATCCCAATACGAGCTCGAACTGCCGCGAGATGCGGGATTCGAAACGTTGGCCGGATTTGTGCTCGCACGAATGCAGAGAATCCCACGGCTGGGCGAAAGTTTTGAATACGAGGGGCATCGATTCACTGTGGAAGAGATGGACGAGCACCGTATCGCCAAAGTAAAGATTGAGAAATTGCAGCCGGCCGCAGTAGGGTAAGCGGGATGAGGAGTCATCCTGCCTTTCCAAAAAATCCAGGACTGTGGGCAGGCGTTTAAATCGTTAACTGCAGATTCCTCGCCGAGCCTCACCGCGGCCGCGGGCGGCTCGGAATGACAAGAACAAACTGAACGGCTCGGCTGAAGCCGAGCCCTTTCAAATCACGATTAATCATCTGTTGTAAGCTGCTTGGTTAGCAGAATCCACCTTGCTTCGCTATCTCGCACATCGTCTGCTGTACACGCTGCCGGTGGTCTGGCTGGTGGTCTCAGTTGTTTTCCTGCTGATTCATCTGGTTCCCGGGGATCCGATTCTGCAGATGCTTGGCGAAGGAGCGCCCGCGGCGGACATCCAGTCGGCGCGCCATGCCTATGGTCTCGATGTCCCGCTGGGGCAGCAATATCTTCATTATTGGAAGGGTGTTTTGCACGGCGATCTTGGGCCGTCGCTGCGTTTCAATCAAAACGTAGGCAAGTTGATTGCGCAGCGCTACCCATATACCCTGCAATTGACACTTGCGTCGTTGATTGTCGCGGTGGTGCTCTCAATTCCGGCGGGCGTGCGGTCGGCACAACGAAGAAATCGCTGGGACGACCGGCTGTTGAGCGTGGTGAGCTTGTTCGGTCTGTCCTTCCCGAATTTTGCGCTGGGGCCGATTCTCATACTGTTTTTCGCGATCAAGCTGGGTTTGTTGCCGGTTTCGGGTTCGGGAACACTGGCGCACTTGGTGCTTCCGGCAATTACGATGGGCAGCGCGCTGGCCGCAATTCTCACGCGAATGGTGCGGACTTCCATGCTGGAAGAACTTGGGCAGGATTACATTCGCACGGCTCGAGCCAAGGGGCTGACGGAACGTACCGTGGTTTATCGGCATGCCTTGCTTAACGCAATGATTCCGATCATCACGGTGCTCGGGCTGCAGTTCGGAGCACTGCTGGCTGGGGCGATTGTGACGGAGACGATTTTTTCCTGGCCGGGAATTGGGCGGCTGACGATCCAGGCGATTGGGAATCGCGATTATTATCTGGTCGAGGGATGCATTCTCGCGATTGGATTGACCTACGTCGCGGTAAATTTTTTAACGGATTTGCTGTATTCGGTGGTGAATCCGAGGATCCGGCAGTGAGGGCCACTAGCTCTGAGATTTGAATTCACGTAAAAAATGTGTTACACGTATTTTACGTGAGATATACATATGCCTAAGCAGAATGTGACACTTAGTCTCAGCCGGGAGACGATTCGCAAAGTTAAGATCTTGGCCGCGCAGCGTGAGACGTCCATCAGCGGGCTAATAGCCGAGCAAATTGAGAAATTGGTGGGTGAGCAGGAGGCTTATGAGCGCGCCAAACGGGATGCGCTAGCAATGCTTGAGCAGGGCCTTCATCTCGGCGGAGTTATTCGCGGCACGCGAGACGAATGGCATGAGCGATAAAAGCTTCATCGATACAAACGTCCTGATCTATGCATACGATGTTGACGCAAGTGCCAAACATGAGATCGCCAAAGCGATCCTGCAGGATCTTTGGAGTAATAGCAGCGGGGTCTTAAGCACGCAAGTACTGCAGGAGTTTTATGTGAACGTCACAAAAAAGATTACTTCTCCCCTGCCGAAGGAAACGGCCCGGCGTGTGGTGAACAGCTACGCGCCTTGGTGTGTCCAGACCTCGCCAGACGAGCTTGCGGCTGCCTTCCGGATTGAGGATGAGGCCCGAATTGGATTTTGGGATGCATTGATCGTAGCGTCCGCGATTAAATCAGATGCCGTTCGAATCCTTTCGGAAGATCTAAACCCGCAGCAGATAATCGGACGAGTTCGAATTGAAAATCCGTTTGTGAAGATTCACTAGAGCTCACTTGTTCTGATTGACCTTGGCTGCTCCTGCCATCTCGCTGCCACGCACGGTCGCCCAAAGTAATCCGCTGGCGGCCACGGGAGTGGTGTTGGTGGCGATCTTTGTGATGTTTGCGTTGTTTGCGCCATGGATTGCGCCGCATGATCCGGCTGCCATCGACTTGCCCACACGCCTCGCGCCGCCATCCGCTGCGCACTGGTGCGGCACCGATGAGCTTGGGCGCGACATCCTTTCGCGCCTCATTTATGGCTCGCGAATCTCCATGCTCGTAGGAAGTTGCGTGGTTGCGGGATCGCTGGGACTGGGGCTGATTGTCGGGTCGATTGCCGGGTATCATGGCGGGCGCATTGATCGGTTTGTCAACGTAGTGGTGATGAATGCGTTCTTGTCGTTTCCCGGAATTCTGATAGCGATCGCGTTTGTGGCCTTTCGCGGGCCAGGAATTTTCAATCTGGTGCTCGCGCTTTCGCTGGGCGGATGGGTGGGATATGCGCGTCTGGTACGCGCCCAGGTTCTCGCCGTTCGCGAACGCGAGTTTGTTGAGGCGGCGCGGGCGCTCGGCGCCAGCGATTTGCGCATCATCACCCGTCACATACTGCCGAACATCATTCAGCCGGTGATTGTGCAGGCGGCAATTGGCATGGCTGGGGCAATCCTGGCTGAAGCCACGATGAGCTTTCTCGGTCTCGGTGTCGCCCCGCCGACCGCAAGCTGGGGAACCATGCTGAACGACGGCCGCGCACATCTTTTCGACGCGCCGCATCTGGTAATATTTCCGGCCGCGACGGTCATGCTGGCGGTGCTGGCATTCAATTTCATCGGCGATGCTCTGCGCGATTACCTGGATCCGCGATCGCGAATCGAAGCGGGGCTGTAAGGCGGTGTTGGCCCCCGCACCGGCGCGCACACGTCAATACGGGGTTGCGGCGAAGCCGGACACTGTCAAGCCTTTCGTTCCACAGCGCATCACGCGGTCATTGACAGCTTGTGTCACGAAGCGTACATTCCTCTCGCATCCCTGGGTTCAATCGTCAACAATAAACAGCCAATTCAACTAAGGAGGAGTTATGGTGCGCAAAGCTCTGCTTGCCGCGCTGGTTGCCGTCTGCCTAGTTCTGCCGGCACTCGGCCAAGCGGTTGGGGACTATCTCGATGTGTACCTCGTGAAGGTGAAGCCGGAGAAAGTTGCCGACTTCGAAGCCCTCGCCAGAAAGATCGCGGACGCCAATCGCAAGAGCGGCGACCGGTGGCTGGCAATGGAGTCGGCTTATGGCGAGAACAACACGTATGCTTTCGTGAGCACACGTCAGTCGTATGCCGACATTGACAAGGCGGCGGATTCCTTTATGGGCGCCTTAAGCAAGACTTACGGAAAAGACGCTGCGCAGAAAATGTTGAATGACTTCAACAACTACATTTCTGAAGGGCGAAGTGAATTCCGCAAACGCCGGTGGGACCTCTCGCGCAAAGGTCCAAGCGATCCGGCAGATTATGCGAAGTTGATTGGCAGCTCTCGCCTACTGCGGACGACCGCTGTGCACGTCCGGCCGGGAAAAGTTGCAGAATTCGAGGCGCTCCTGAAAGAGGTAAAAGAAGCGAGCGAGAAAAACGAAAACACACAGCCAGTGCTGGTTTCCCAAGTGCTCGAAGGCGGCAAAGGGACAATCTTCTACATCAGTACGTTGCGCTCCGGGATGGGCGGCTTTGACAACAACCCGAGCGCCCATGACATTCTCGGCGACGAGGGCTATAAGAAGTACCTGCAGGAGGCGTCCGAAACTGTCGAAGGGACCGACTCGATGATCTTCCGGTATTCCGCGGAGCTCAGTTCGCCGCCGGAACCGGTAGTCGCAATCGCTCCTGACTTCTGGAATCCCAAGCCCATGGTGGCCACTAAAGCCAAACCAAAGAACACCGGCGAAACTGCCACCAAGTAGTTCACCCGACATTCCGGCCCGCCCTTTGTCGATGATGGAGGGCGGGTTTCTTTCCGGGTTTAATCGTTTCGCCGACGCCAAGTTGGTATCTGCCGCCGCATCGAACGCGGATTATCAGTCATCGAATTAGCGCATAGGACGGTAGACATATGATTGCCCGCATTTGGCGAGGAGTCACCACGGAAGCCGACAAGGACAGTTATTTCGCGTACCTCCAGAAGACGGGGCTGAAAGAGTATGCGGCAATTCCGGGAAATTGCGGAGTGTGGACGCTGCGCCGGGTTGCAGAAGGCAAATGCGAGTTTACGTTGATATCCCTTTGGGATTCGTGGGATGCGATCAAAGCCTTTGCCGGCGACGACTATGAGAAGGCGGTGTTCTATCCGGAAGATGACCAATTCCTCATTGAACGAGGGCCGCGGGTACTGCACTACGAAGTGCTGACC
>JAFAGX010000025.1 GCA_019237515.1 Acidobacteriaceae bacterium | reverse complement strand
CGCCGCCATCCCCTGCGTCTCTGGCTCGAGCTGCTGCTCAAATCCCGCAGCTTCTGATCCCACCTGCCCGCGCAACTCTGCTTCCAGCGCTGCAAGTTGAGCATCGATGTCCTGGGTCGCTTTCCGCTTCCGGATCACTTCCTCGCGATAGCGCCGCAGGAAATAATCAATCGTCTCTACGCGAATCCGGATCGAGCCCGAAGGCTTGTTTTCATCGAGATCCTTGAAGCAGAAGTACGGTGTTCCCGACTGCTCGATGATTCCTTCGACCACGCCATAAATCGGCGCATCATGGCCGCACTTAAAGCTGGAGATTTCAAGCGCCACAAGATTCGGATGCCGAGCTGTAAACTTCGCCGCCCAAACTTTGTGGTTTGTGCTGCACGAATACGAATTCTTCCACGCATCGGTAATGTCCAGCGGACTGCTGATCACTCCGGCTCGCACTTCCTCGCCGAAAAGCCGCTCCAGCATGTCTTCGTCGAGCGGCAGTGTGTTTTGCGAAAAGATGGGATAGCCCAGTTTCTGGAACTCCTCCAGAATTTCGTGATTGAGACCCGGATCGTGATGATACGGCCGTCCCAGCATGACAATACCGATGCGATCTTCGCGCTCAAGTTGGTCCAAAACCTGCCGAGCGCGTCGACGAATGCTGATCTCGTACTCGCTCAGAGCCTGGAACCCGGCCTCGATCGCACGATCATTCTCTTCTTGCGATAGCCCCAGAATTGGCTGCCAGGCTTGCAGCATCTGGTGAGCAAACAGTTTTCGATCCGAGAAATTTAGAATCGGATCGACATACTTCACATTGTGCTCGGCGAAAACGTCGTTCTCTTTCGTGAACGCGGCTTTTACCGTCTCCGGCGTCGCTGTGACCGTCGGGCACGCATTGGCGCCGACGATGTTCTTCAGTGGCGAGTGCAGCACGTCATACATCGGGAAAAAGATCACATTCAGCGGTTTCTTCCGGTGCTTTTCCTGAATCAGGTTATAGACGTGGGAAATCCCAATCTTCGCCGGGAAGCACGGATCAATGGCTCCGCGGTTCGCACCTGCGCGATAAAGTTCAGGGCTCGTGTAGTCGGAGTAGATAATATTTTCCGGCTGAACGCCCAAACTTTGCAAATAAGCGTTGAACAGCGGTGCATACGTATAGATATTCAGCACGCGTGGAATGCCGACCCGCAGCTTCTTGCGCCCTTCCATCAGCGGAATTCGCTCTTTGCCGGTCTTGTTCCAGAACGTTATCGTTGGAATCGGATCGGCCACGCTCTTTACATTCACGGGCCTGAAAACTTCTTTGGAAGCCATGTCAACAAAGTTCGGATGCGCATCGCGAATCTGGTCGAGGCCCGCTTTGATGTCCTTCATGTCGTTGACATCTTCTACCGTTCCTTTTTCGCAGGTAGCAATGATCAACCGCTGCTCGCCATGCATGAGCGGAACCTTGGTAACCTTCTCAACCGCCACAAAACTGAGATCAGTCTTAGGTTCCGTGCGGATGTCGATGAAAGTTCGCAGGCAGTTGTTCTTGCAGAAATTGCAGCGCGTAGCTTCGTTCCGCGTCGTGCGGTATTCGATTTTGCGCACGGCCTCGAGACCGACAAACGTGGTCTGCAGCCCATTGCGCCACAGCCGTAACGATTCGACCGCCGCGCCAATCGCCCCCGATTCGCCGCAATGTTCATGGACGATGATCTCGGGCTGTTTGCCCGCTGCACGGAAGCTGTTGCGGATGAAATCCACTTCGGCTTTGACCACCGCCAGATTGTTCTGCGTACCGCCCTGTAGAACGAAGCGCGAACCGAGTGCAGCCAGATTGGGAATGCTGGCGACGTACAAGAAAACATTCTTCGGCAATACCGCTGCCAGTCCCGCCAGAATCTCTTCCGCTCTCCAGCCTTGCCGCTGGAAGTTCACGATATCCGACTGCATGAATACCGCGCATCCGTACCCGAATACCGGCATCGCTTGCGCTGAAAACGCCAGATCAGCGTATTGCTCGACTCCCAGCCCAAATCCTTCAGCCGTCGATTGCAGGAAGTAGCCGTTGCCCGCCGAGCATTGCGTGTTCAGCTTGAAGTCTTTTACGCGGCCGTTATGCAGGATGATGATCTTGATGTCCTGCCCGCCGACGTCGACGATCACATGCGGATCGTCGTAGAATTTCAACGCTGATTCCGTATGCGCGACTGTTTCGACCAGCGCCACATCCGCGTGGAGCACGTCTTTCAGGATGTCTTTTGCGTAGCCGGTCGTCGCAACTCCTAAAACCTCCAGCTTGGCCTTCTGCGCCTCGACCTGGCCGCGCAGGTTCTCAAACATCTCAATGGTGTCCTGAATCGGATTGCCATTCGAGAGTTGATACGACTTGCACAGAATGTCGCCCTTTTCGTCCAGCAACACAGCCTTAGTCGAGGTAGACCCGCCGTCGATCCCGATAAATCCCGCCACGGTCGAATTGGTGTTGAACGGCCTCGGTATGAACTTTTTTCGCCGGTACGCAACCTTGAAGTTGTCCAGCTCGTTCGTATCGGTTACCAGTCCCTTGGCGCCCGACTTTGCTTTCTCTTCCTGACGGCCAAAGTCTATGTAGTGCACCAGCCGCTCGTAGCCTTGATAACAGCCGACGCAATCTTCTTCGCTTTTACCAAACTCGATCGCTCCCAGCGCCGCGAAGTACTGCGCGTTCTGTGGAACCTTGATCATGTCTTCGGGCTTGGATCCTTCAGGAACAGCTACCTTCCGCTCCTGCCACATGCGCGGGATGTTCGCCTGCCACGCTTCGCGCATTCCTTTAACGAAGCTGTTGGGCCCACCCAGCAACAAGACATGCGGACGCAGTGTGTGGCCGCGCGTTAGAACACTGAGGTTTTGCAGAACAATTGCTTCAAACAGTGACGCCATCAACTCATCGGGAGGGGTGCCAACTTTTTGCAGGCTGTTGATATCGGTTTCTGCAAACACGCCGCACTTCCCTGCAACTTTGTGCAGCTTGATTCCGTGATATCCCTGTTGACAAAGCTGTTCGGCCGGAATCTTCAGCTTCGCATTGATCTTGTCGATGACCGCGCCTGTGCCGCCGGCGCACTTATCATTCATCGATGGAATTTTCTTTTTGCGTCCGGTTTCCTCGTCATCTTTAAAGACGATGATTTTCGCGTCTTGTCCGCCGAGTTCGATCACCGAATACACTTCGGGATGCAGCTTTTCGACGGCCAGGGAAACCGCGGTGACCTCCTGCACGAACTTGGCCCCAATCTGATCGGCAATCGAACCGCCGCCCGACCCGGTCATGAACATCCGCGTGTTGTGCCGATTGATGCCGACCTCGGCTTCCATCCGCCGCAAAAATTCCAGCGTCTTCTCCGGCTGCTTCGTTTCATGCCGCTGGTAGTCGCTCCACAGCATCTGGTCCGTTGCTGCATCCGCAACCACCGCTTTCACTGTGGTGGAACCCACGTCGAGGCCCACCATGAAGTTCGTCTGGTGATCGTGTGGTTTCAAATGTTCTTGCGGTGCGCTTTGCGTCCCCGGGCACACATGCTGGGGTCCCTGATGTTCGTGCTGATGGTGTTCGTGTTGGTGTTCGTGTTGCACTTTTTGATCGTGCATTCAGTCCTCTCGAATCCCTTCCTGATTGGTGACTACCGACGCCTGACTCCTGCCCTTTCAGTCTCCGCCTGCCGTCGCCGGTACAGCTACTCCCGGCACCCGCGAGCGCTTCCACTGCTTCGTGCGCTTATCCATGCGTTCGCTGACGTGCAGAATAAATTGCGCCGCCGTTCCTGCAACCCCTTCACGAGCCGGAACGTGGTAAAGCGGACGCCGCAACTCAGGATGCTCCGCGATGTACTCGCGAATTTCCTCCAGGCTTTTGCCAGTCGACTTCAAGCACTGCTCGAATTCGGCCTTGGCCTTGACCTTGGCTTCGCCCAACGCCATCTGCACCCGGCTGTGGGCATTAACTTCGCCTTCCCCGGAAGTTTCGATCGGCAGGAAGATCATGTCTTTGAATTTGTTGATCACTGCCGATTGCACTCCGTCCGATTGCGACGAAGGCATGCAGCCAAACGGTTTCAGCGCCAACACCATATGGCAGAGTTTGTGAACCGTGTAGTACACGTTCTTGCCGACTTCGAGGTGCCCTTCACCTCCACGCGCAAACTGGTTGTAGAACGGATGAGCCAGATCCGCCAGTTCTTGTTGGTTCACCAGATGATGCGTGATCCCACCCATATTTTTGATCGTGCGGTGATAGAAGTAGTTCCAGGCCTTCTGCCCGAAACCGATACCCCATAGCTTCTTTCGTAATCCGAAATAGTTGGCCATGTGCTTCTTAAACTCGTGCCATTCCGGATTGCGGTGTGGTCGATTCACTGGCCACTTCGCAATCGCGTGCGCTTTGGCCTGATACATCAGATAAGCCACCCAGGTCGCGATCGGTTCGACCATCACCTGCGCGCCTTCGCGCTCCAGGAACTCAAACATGTGGAAGTTGCCATCGCCTTCGGTGGTTTGCGCCCAGAACTCGCCGGTGATCTTCACCATCGGCTTCACCTTCGTACGATCAACCTCAATCGTATTGATGCGCTCCCGAGCCGTGTGCAGCGCTTCCAGGTAATCCTTGCCCCACATGTGCTCATGCATCTTGCCGAACACGTTGGCCGTGTTTCGCAGCACTTTGTTCTTCTTGAATTTCGGCTTCAGCCATTCAGGCGCCGAATGTTCAATTTCGAACGAATCGCGATTCTTCAGATCGTCGCAAAGTCCCTCGACCATTTCATGGAAAACGCGATCCGCTTCGCCCTTCTTCGCTTCGTAGGGGCGGATTTGATAAATCATGTCGTTGATCACGTCGCCGAGATGCAGCGCGTTCAACATGCCAAGACCAAAATCAATCGTGAACTTCAGTCCGGGTTCGCCCGACGCAGCCTTGATCCCATCGCTGTCCTTAAAGAGTAGGACGCGGAAGCCATCGAATCCCGCGTTCTTCAGCGCGAAGCGGTATTCAGCTTCGTACATGCCAAATCGGCAGGGACCGCATGATCCCGCCGTGAAGAACACATAATTGTCGAGAATGTCCTGGCGCGGAACGCCTTCCTTCTCGAGGAACTGGAGATACTGCACAAGGTTGCCCACAGTAAAGTACGTGGGATTGCACTGGCCGTTGTTGCCGTACTCCTTGCCGAGCTGAAACGCAGGCACATCCGGCACCGGCAATTTCTCGCAACGATAGCCGCAGCCCTGAAAAACGGCGCGAATCAAATCCTCGTGCTTCCAGGTGAAACCGCCGAAAAGAATCGTGACACGGCTTCTCTCGTCAGCCGTGAAGGCGCGCTCAACTGGGCGGTGAAAATGGTCGGGCCGGTCTAGACCGGCAATCTTGCGCAAGCGTGCGCGTTCCGCTTCTAACCGTTCCTGGATTTCCTGCTCTTTCTCGATTTGAACAAGGTTCGTCGCCATTATGTTCCTCCGGCGTATTTATCTAAGTTGGTGAGAAGGTAAGGCCCTGGAGCGGCCGGCTATCAGAGGATACGACCGATACAAGGTTCGCAGGCGTAGGCGAGCTTTTGCAGCTGACAAATCGACTGATGACCTGCAACGACCAATCGAAAAGCATCAGAACTCCTTACAGCTTGCAAAAAGGAGATTCGATGTTTACGCCCGCGAGAGTCGATCTAGATCGAGCCTCGGAGCGTCACAAAAACAACAATTCCTCAGTGCACCTGAGAAATGCCCCAATGTGAAGATCAAATGACGTACTAGCTTGCTCAGGCAAAACTTCCGGTTACACCTTGGAATCCACGCACAGCTTGCTTGAGCACCCAGTTAATGACCCTCGAATCGTTGTAACAGAAACCGAGGTTATGATTCAAGGTCGAGAAGCAGTGGGTCTGGCAAGATTTCTTCATTTCGTTTAATTGTGAGACTTCAAACTTGTGATTTTCGATGACACCCCAATCATGCGTAGCGGAGTACATCGGGAAACATGGAGCCAAGGTACCGTCCACCCGAATGATGATCGAGTTCTGGCCGGCTCGGCAGTTCCACGGCTCTACCTTCCCGCGCATGAAAGCCTTCATGTCCTGCAGTCGCTTCACCGAGTTGACCATCTTGTAGCCCGATTTGTTCTTCTCGATAATCCAGTCCACCAGTTCATCCACCTTCGGATAATCCTCAGGGTAAATGAACGTGTCATTTGCGTCGTAGTGCTTGAAGTGGTTTTGTTCGATCATCGGCGATTCGTTCAAATGGTAATCCGTCGCGATGCCATGCTCGCGGGCGATCTCGGTCAACTGCTGTACATCCTCGAGATTGTTGCGGCAGATGTTGATGTTGAAGAACACGGCATACCCATACTTGTACTGCTTCTTCACCAAATAATCGAAATGCTTGCGGACCGGATTCAGCGCCTTAGGGAGGCCTGGCCTCTCATCCACTGCATCCACTGCGAAGTTGAAGATCGCCACACCCGCATCTGCCAGTCGGTCGATGACATCAGTCCGCAGCAAGCGTGCATTCGTCGGCATGTAGATCCAGAAGCCCTTTTTCGCCGCATAGTACGAAACTTTATGCACGAGTTGAGGCCGAAGTAGCGGCTCTCCACCCATGAAAGCCAGGACCCGGCATGTCGTCGAATCCAGCCAGTCAATCGAGCGCTTCGCGACTTCTTCCGTCATGCCCTTGACGCTGTTGTCAAAAGCCCAGCAGTAATGACAGTCCAGGTTGCATTTCCACTCCGTGAACAAGTAAGCAATGATCGGATGAAATGGCCCCGGCAACACGCGCGACTTGATGTACGGAAACAGCCATCCGTTCATCGCCCGGTATACCAAGGGAGCTGTCCAGCGCCGCTTCCCGGCAAGAGCACGCGCCAGATTCTCTTCATAGTTGTCATCTTGCGCGAACAAGTTGGGATGCTGCGGAAAGACCGGCTCGGGAAATTTCTCGCCCGGTTTGCTGGGAAGCAGCTCAGGTCTGGGCGCCGGCGACTTGGTTAATAGATCGTGCAGTTGAACATCTAGACGAAACGCAGGAGCAGCTTGATCATCATGCAACTGTTCCTCGACGGCAGGCATAGTCAACCTCACTGAACCGGAATGTAACTCTAGATGACAATGTCAAAATTTCGGATGTACAAAATTTTTCAAAGTCATCGAATCATTTCGCAACCGCGTGCGAGATATATCCGCAGCTCCGGCGCAATTTGAGACGCCTGGGCGCATCCCGGACGTGGTCTGACCACTTAAGATAAGCGCGTACAGAAATTCAACCTCGCGCCTCTTGTGGCACCACGTGCAGCTCCAGCTTCTCGGTCCAGCGCAGTACGGAAACCGAATTGCTAACGCCCACGCGAGCATCGGTCAACAAGCGATGCAGATCATCAACCCCCGCAACCGGCTTTCCATCGAACGCAATAATCACATCGCCTTCGCGCAGCCCCGCCGCTTGCGCCGGGCTGCCGTCCTCAACCGACATCACCACTACGCCAGTTTCTTTTGGCAGATCGTAAAATCGCACCAGCCGGCGATGCAATGGAGTGGTTTGCGCCTCTACGCCAATGTAGCTACGACGGATACGCCCTTCCTGCAATAGTCGACCCGCAACGAACTTCGCAGTATTGATGCCTATGGCAAAGCAAAGTCCCTGCGCTCCCATGATGGTCGCAGTGTTCACGCCTACGACCTGCCCATCTGATGTCACCAGCGGGCCGCCCGAGTTCCCGGGATTCAACGAAGCGTCGGTCTGGATCACGTCTTCAATCAGCCGGCCCGAGTACGAGCGAAGCGAGCGTCCCAGCGCACTGACTACGCCTGCCGTAACGGTGTACTGAAATCCGTATGGATTGCCGATTGCAATGGCCAACTGCCCCACCAGAAGCCGCTGTGAATCGCCCAATGGCGCGGCAATCAGGCTGGGAGCATCAACGCGGATGACTGCCAAATCTGTCGCCGGATCGTCGCCGATGATGTGAGCCGGGAAACGCCCTCCCTCTGAAAATGACACTGCAATCTTTGCCGCGTCATGAACCACGTGGCTGTTGGTCAGAATCAACCCGTCCGGAGTGAAAACAAAACCCGATCCGCCGCCATGCCGTTCCCTCGCCTCGCCTGAGCGTGTCCTTGCCGTCTGCGTGACATCGATCTTCACCACGGAAGGACTGATTTTCTCTGCTGTGCTCACCACCGCCCGGGAGTAGGCATCCAGCAGTTCGGTGTCATGAAGTTTTGCTTCACTAACTATGTGAGCTGAGGATCCTGATACGTCCGCCATCAGGCGAACTTTTTCTGCGGAATTCATGATTGCTAGATGAATGAGGGCAGCTACGGGATTCAGCCGCGTTAGGATCTGGGACGCAGTCGCGTCGCTTCATTCGGCAGGAGGCAGCTTTCAGCGGCGTCCTTCAAGTGTTGCTTTAGCTCCGTACCTAACCTTGACAGTTCTTCTGAACTCATCAGCTTTTGCAGGCCTTCAAACATCTGCCGTTCTTCTTTGCGAATGTGGTGAGACAAGGTCTCGCCTATTGTGGCCAGGTCCTTCTCGCCGAGTTCGCCGGACGCCGCTCTTAAAAAGAGCTCTCGTAAAGCGGCATGCTCCGACTGGAGTTCCTTCACCAAGACCGCCAATTCCTCAAATCGGGCTGCGGATGGAAAAACGACCTTCTCTTCAGCGGCAAAATGTACGGCAATTTCTTGCTCGAAAAGCGTTCGAATCTCCGCCTGCCAGGCTTGCACATCCACATCTTTAGCCTGTATCGCCCGGTCCAGGCGCACGCACAGAGCAAGTGCATGCTGATGCTGATGCGAAAGCGGAATTAGATTCTTGTCACGAAGCATTACTCAAGATAACCGGGACCCTCAGTCTCACGACTCAACCAGTTCACCATCGGCAACCGGTTTTAACGTCAGCCAGTCGGTCCGCACGCGTTCCCACTCCTGGATGAGCATGCCGTGCGCTTCGAAGAACGTCCGGATGCGCGGACGTTCCCAGCCTACAACGTCCTCCAGCATCGGTGCCAGCACTGACAGTGCGCTGCTGCTGAGCATAGTTCGTTTGGCCACTTGCGAAACATGCTTGGCCTCCGAAACCGCGATGGTAAATCCGTCCCGCACGTTGACGTGCAGCATCACGTGAATGTCCGAACTGCCGTCGCCTACGTAGATGATATGGTCCGGACCGATTTGCAGCTGGTTTTGCAACTCATCCAGCACCGCAACTTTCCCGTAACCGGCAGTCGCTCGGACTATGCCTTGAATCTGCCCGGCATCACCGTAACGAAATTCCGTACCGTAGATGTGATCGCGGGGAACAATACCCTCCAGCGCCGAGTGGATAACCTCGACCGGAGCCGCTGAAAGTACGTAGAAATCGAAATGGTAGCCATCAATCCCGGCGTTCAGGATTTTATAGAGCAAAGCGATATTTTGCTTCAGCCGGATGCGTTTGCCGACTTCATGCAGGTGCTCGCGCCGCACTTTACTGTGAAACTCGGGATCATGCAGCAGCAAGTACGCCAGCTCCGCGCCCTGCTGCACCAGGTTCAGCTTGGCCATGCCTTTGGCTTTTCGTTCGAATTCCGAAGTCGCAATTCCGACGAGTTCCGCCAGCACGTAGCCCGAGTCATTGAACGTTAACGTCTGGTCGAAATCGCTGGCGAAAAGATAGTGTTTCAATGGTTTGTCAGCCATACCCTGATTAGATTCGAGCATAATTACGGAAAGATTAAAAAGCGCATTAAAAGAATTGATTGAGATGATTACTCGGACGGAAGTCTAGGTTGCTTGCCTTTACTAAATTCTTCACACCATTGACAATAATGAGTCGCTGCCGGGCCCCGCATCGGGCGCCTGGAGCAACGCGAATTCTGACCACTTAGGAGCGAACCAATCATGGCAGCCACCGGAGAACTTATTCGCCTGATCAACTACGTTGACGACATTGTAACCACATTGCGCCGTATCAGCGCCTCCATCCCGATGATGGATACTGAAGAAAAGAAGCGCCTGGCGGAGCATTTGCGCGACGCAAATTCGAATTTCGCCACCATCCTCGGCCAACTGGAGAAGGGAGCTTAGGAGTGGCTGAAGTCCACACCATTGCCGTCATTGGCGCCGGAACTATGGGCCGTGGAATCGCCCACGTAGCCGCGCTTGGCGGCTATCGCACCGTCCTTGAAGATCTCCTGCCCAATGCTTTGCGCAAAGCCGAAGAGGAGATTCGCGACAACCTCGATAAAGCTGTTCAGTTGGGCAAGGTATCGACCACCGATGCCAAAGCAGCACTTGGGCGGCTCGAATATGCAGGCAGCGTCGAAGAGGCCGCGCGCGAAGCCGATCTCGTCATCGAAGCTGTTCCCGAGGAACTGGAATCGAAAATCGAGATTTTCACTCTGCTCGATAAAATCTGCAGACCCGGCACAATCCTCGCCTCCAACACCTCCTCTCTAAGCATTACCGAAGTTGCCAGTGTCACCTATCGCGCCCCGAACTGCGTCGGCATGCACTTCTTCAATCCGGTCCACAAAATGAAGCTGCTCGAAATTGTTCGCGCCCTCGAGACTGACAACGAAACACTGGCCGCGGCCGCCGAAGTTGGCCGGCGCATGGGCAAGGAAGTAGTGGTGATCAAAGAGTCCCCCGGATTTATCACCAGCCGCATCAATGCCATGATCGGCAACGAAGCTTTTTACATGTTGCAGGAAGGAATTGGGTCAGCGCAGGACATCGACAAAGCGCTGAAACTCGGTCTCAATCACCCTATGGGTCCTTTCGAACTGGTCGATCTGGTTGGCTTGGATACCCGCCTGCACATTCTCGAATACCTGCACAAGAGCCTGGGTGAAAAATATCGTCCTGCGCCGTTGCTAGTCCAATACGTGAAGGCCGGCCGCCTCGGTCGCAAATCCGGGCGCGGCGTGTACGAGTACCCAGAGACGAAAGTTGCCGGGCAGCCGAAGCCGCCCGGCAAAGCTGGAGACTAGCACTTTACTCCGTGAACCCCCGTGTTCTCCGTGGTCAAGAGAATAACTACGAAGGAACACGAAGTTCAGCGGGTCGACCGTCAGTTGGTCTTATTGATATCCTGCTTCGCTTCCAGTTTTTTCAGTCCCGCATCGAAGAAGATTTTCTGATTGTCCGGAGCGCCCTCGCGAGCCAGCTTGAATTCTTTGAGCGCGCTGTCGAAATCGCCTTGCGCAGAATAGATTCTCGCGATTCCGTCATGCACTAACCAATCGTTGGGATCCCTCTTTTGCGCCTGACGGAATAACTCGAAAGCCTGGTCCTGCTTCCCATCCTGCTGTAATTGTCGTCCATAGGCGTACATCTGTGCCGCCGTTGCGCGCTCCAGTGCCTGATTCTTGGCTGTCGCAGCTTCATCTTTCCGTCCCATGGCGTCCAGAATCTGCGACTTCGTCATGTAATTATCGAACCGCGGCTCCGTGCGGATCGAAGTTTCTTCGTACTTCAACGCCTGATCCAGATCGTACTTTTGCGCCAGCAGATAATTTGCCGCGTCGTCCCATGCTTCCCACGTGTACTGCGCAAGCCCTTGAAGCTGGTTGGGCAGGCTGGCCTCCACCGTCTTGCGCACATCAACCGAAACCTTGAAAGGCACGGCTACCTTTTCCCAATACATTGTCGCAACCGCTGCATCTTTCTGCACTTGGTTGAAATCGTACGTAAGCACTTCGTGCATGTCGGACGATTGAGGCTTCACAGAGATTCGCAGCGCATCTTCGGCTTCGTTATATGTGAAGCTGCCCCAGGCGGTGTGAACTTTGGAGAAGATCACCGTCCACTCGTCTTTGTCGGGAATCATGTGCAGGCCGTAAATCCCCTTGTCGAGCGGCTTGCCCTCGATGCTTACCGGATCGGTGAATTTGATGGTTGTATTTTCGTTCGCTCCCGCGCGCCAGACTTGACCGTAAGGAACGACTTTGCCCCATATCGTTCGGCCTTTCACCAGCGGGCGATGGTAGTTGATGGTGATATCAGTAATTCCAATGCGCTGCACCACCACCGAGTGCTGGCTGTCGCGTGGCAGATCCAGCGCCACCGATTGTGCCCAGCATGCAGACGCCGCGAGTGCCAAAACAACTGTTACCAGGGCCGTGAACCGTATCTTCCGCATGACTTCCCTCCTCTCAAATTGTTTCTGGGATTTACCCAAAGACCAGCGGTTAGACGGGGGTGGCAAAAGGCGGATAGCCGTTTGTAAAAAGTTGTTAACAAGTTCGCTAGAATTGTTGCTTGTCTCAGATAGCAAACTCGCGTTTGGAACGCGTTCTCGCGCAATTACGCCTTTACGAGCACCCCTTGTTGGACTTTGGCGCGCAGCCACGGGGCGAGGGTGTCGAGGTCATCATTCAATTCAAGAATTCACCTGTACCGGTGCACACCTACTACTTCGAGTTGCATCCTCGCGATTTAGATCACCCACAGTTCGAGTGGACTTTTCAGCGGCAGCTCTATGACTGCCTGCATGATTATCTGATCGAAATGTTCACTCGCACTCCGCAGAATCGCCTGGAACGTCAGCAGGAAGGTTTGTGAGCCTCCGAGGAAAAATCCTGCAAGAAATCGGCGAAAGGGGGCCAATCCCTTTCTCTCGCTACATGGAGCTTTGCCTTTACGATCCCCAACTTGGCTACTATTCCCGCAGCACCGAACAATTCGGCAAAGCGGGAGATTTCTACACCTCAAGCGACGTGCATGCGGTGTTCGGACGATTGCTGGCGCGGCTATTTGAGGAAATGTGGCGAGCGCTGGGCTCACCAGAAAAAATTGAACTCATCGAACTTGGCCCCGGGCGGGGCTTGTTCGCGAGGGATGTTCTGGATTGGTGCGAAAAGAAATTCCCGGACTTTTTCGTCGCTATGCATTATTCCCTGGCTGAGCGTTCGGATGCGTTGAAAGAGCGATTGCTAATAAACCTGGGCCCAGCCTTTTCAACTGGCAAAGCATCGTTCACAAACTTCCCTGACTGCGCCAAAAGCGGCCCGGATATTCCCATCGTAGTTTTCGCTAATGAGTTCTTCGATGCGCTGCCCGTCGAGGTCCTCAGTTCCAAGGGCGAATTGCGAGTGGGGGAAGAAAACGGGCGTCTCGTTGAGACATGGGCCTCGCCCTCGGATGAAGAGCTTTGTTTTCTCGATCGCTTTGCTATCCACCCGCAAAATGATGAGCGCGTCGAGACTCCTCTGCTGACGCAGCGGTATATGTCCCAACTTTGCACTGTGATCCGCCGCGGCTTCGTGATTGCAATCGACTACGGTTACACTCGCGACGAATTATTGGCTGGCCGCCATCGCGGCACTGTAATGGCCTACCGCCAACATTCCGTGAGCGCAGATCCTTATGAAGCTCCCGGCGAGCAGGACATTACCGCCCATGTTAATTTCACGGGTTTATCCGCAGCTGCCGATAAAAATGTGCATGTCCAGCCTTTGCTTACGCAATCGCAGTTCCTGCTCGGCATCGGTGAGCCGAATCAATTCGCAGACGCTTTCGAAGAATGCCGATTGCCGCAAGAACGCGCCAAGGTGGCGCTGCAACTGAAACACCTCGTAACTCCCGCCGGCTTGGGAGAAACGTTTCACGTCCTGGTGGCCAGCAAAGGCGTGCACCCCGACACCGTTTCTGCGCTAAGCGGACTCAGTTTCGGCAGGCCCTCTCCCCCCAATGACATCGGTAACGTACCTTAGTGCATGTCGCCCAGCACACCGATGTGCGTTGCATGGCCTTGATCTCTACCCCAAAATTGCTGCATGCTTCAACGCTGCCGAATCATCGCGGCTGGGTTTGCCATTTGCTGCCTGCTGTCCGTAGTTGGCGTGCTGGCCCAATCCGCAAGCGACGATACGCGCTCACGAGAGAATCAACTGGTTGCTCTGGAGCGCCTGTGGAACGAGGCGCAGGTAAGCCGTGACGCAAATGCGCTCGCTGGCATGATCGGTGACAAATTCGTGAATACCGAATGGGATGGCGAAGTCACCGAACGTGGCAAGTTCCTCGCCGACATCGCTGACCCCAGCTTCAAAGTTAATTACCTGAACATCCAGGATGTGAAGGTCATCCTCTACAAAGACACCGCCGTGGTAGCAGGCATTTATCACACCAAAGGCACTTATATGGGAAAGGCCTACGAGCACACCGGTCGCTTCACCGACACCTGGGTGCTGCAAGATGCCAGGTGGCAGTGCGTCGCCAGCCACACCAGCCTGCTGCAGAAGTGACTCAATTTTGTTTCACACCTAACGTGAACTGTCATCCCGAAGCCCCGCGCTTTCACCAGCGGGCGAGGGATCTCGCGTGGAGTGTCACCGTCCGCTTGTAGACGTCTGCCAGTGCTTGGCCAAATCGTACCAATGCGGATACGTGGACTCGTTTACGGCCTCGTCATCCTTTCCGGCTTAACCAGCTGATCAAACTCTTCCCCGCTGAGATATCCCAGCTTCAACGCTGCCTCGCGAAGGCTGGTGTGCTCCACGTGCGCCGTGTGCGCGATTTTGGCTGCTTTGTCGTATCCAACTTTGGGGGCGAGAGCCGTTACCAGCATCAACGAATTTTTCACATACCAGTCCACTTTCGCTTTGTCGACCTCGATGCCTTTGATCATGTACTCGACATAACCGTGGCTCGCGTCCGTCAGCAGCGTCACCGAATGCAAAAAGTTGTAGATCATCACCGGCTTGAATACATTGAGCTCAAAGTTCCCTTGCGAACCGGCGAATCCGACCGCAGCCGTGGCGCCGTGAACCTGCGCGCATACCATTGTCATGGCTTCGGCCTGGGTCGGATTGACTTTGCCGGGCATGATCGACGACCCTGGCTCGTTTTCCGGAATCGACAGTTCGCCCAGCCCGCAGCGCGGGCCCGAAGCCAGCCAGCGAATATCGTTTGAGATCTTCATAAGGGACGCGGCTAAAGTTTCCAGCGCACCCTGTGCGAACACGATTTCGTCATGCGCTGACAGCGCGGCGAACTTATTCCCGTGCGAGCGGAACGGAAGCCCCGTAAGATCAGCAATCTTTTTCGCGGCACGCTCGGCAAATTCCGGATGCGTATTCAGCCCCGTTCCAACTGCGGTTCCACCAATCGCGAGATCGTACAGGCCTTCCAGAGCCTGCTCCAGCCGCTGGATATCTCGTTCCAGCAGGCTTGCCCAGCCCCCGAACTCCTGACCAAACGTCAGCGGTACCGCGTCCTGCAAATGCGTTCTGCCGATCTTCACCACATTTTCGAATTCCCTGGCCTTGGCTTTAATTGCGTCATGAACGCTCCTGATCGCAGGAATCAGCGCCTTTTTGACCCGCTCAGCCGCGGCAATGTGCATGGCCGCTGGAAATGTGTCATTCGATGACTGCGACATATTGACGTCATCATTGGGATGGATCGGCTTCTTCGATCCCATCTGTCCGCCGGCAATCTCGATCGCGCGGTTCGAGATCACCTCATTCACATTCATGTTCGTTTGAGTGCCGCTGCCGGTCTGCCAAACACGCAAAGGAAACTGATCGTTAAGCTTGCCTGAGATCACCTCATCAGCAGCCTGCACGATGAGCTTCGCCTTCTCAGGAGAAAGCTTTCCAATATCCTGATTGACCAGGGCGCAGGCCTTCTTAAGGATCCCGAAAGCCCGGATTAACTCTGGCGGCATCGTGTCGCGGCCGATATTGAAGTGCAGCAGCGAGCGCTGCGTCTGTGCTCCCCAGTAAACATTCGCCGGCACTTCTATCTGCCCCATGCTGTCGGATTCTATGCGCGTGCGAGTGGCAGGTTCGGCAAGCGTGGCCATGACGTACTCCTCAGGATCAAGCGAAAATGAATTCAATCGGATTATAGCGCCGCACTTGCAACACTTAGCGGTTTGGGAAATCACAGCCACCAGTGATCAGGGTGTCTGAGGCTTGCCACACGCACGTGCTAGAATCGTTACCTCCCAGACCACGGCACGTAAGCACCGGAGCTGTGCAGCGGCAATTCAGGACACCACGTGGCCAAGCTATCGGACGCAATTCAGCAGATCCCCGACACGCTCCCTCGTGCCCAGTTCGACGCACGCTCGAACACTCGTGTTGACGTGTTGGTGATCGGCGCTGGCCCCACCGGACTCGCCTGCGGCATTGAAGCTCAGCGCGCTGGATTCAAAGTCGCGGTAATTGATAAAGGCTGTCTCGTGAATTCTCTTTTTAATTAT
>JAFAGX010000421.1 GCA_019237515.1 Acidobacteriaceae bacterium | reverse complement strand
CTGGGCGGATGGAGCGTCTCCGGTGTTTCGGTTTTTCAAACTGGAACCCCATTTTCGATTTATGACTCGGGTGGCGGTTCCGCTTACGTTGGACTCACAACGGTGCCGGGTGTTACCGCGAATTTTGCTCCGGGTGCCTCACTCGCGAGCGGCTTGACTTCGGGCAGCATTGAGTCTCGCCTCAATCATTATCTGAACATCAACGCGTTTCAGAAGGATCCAGTCATTGGAGATGATGGAGCGGCGACTGGATTTGGCACTCTGGGCCGCAACATCTATCACGGTCCGTTTCAGCAGAATTGGGATTTTTCGCTGATCCGCACATTCTCTCTAACTGAGCGCCAGAAGCTTCGCTTCACCGCAGATTTCTTCGATATATGGAACCATCCGGCGTTTAGCCTGCCGGCTTTTACTGATGTCGAAAATCCCGCGGCATTCGGTCAGATTATTTCGACCGATAACAATCCGCGTATTATTCAGTTCTCGTTGATGTATTCATTCTGATGGAGGAATCATTGATGACTCTCAGGTCAAGATGGATCTGGTTTGGAATGCTTGTCGTATTCGTGCTTGCTTCTGTATCAGCTCTTTTGGCCCAAGCTGTTCCTCTGCCGAATCCCGACGTAGCCGCTATCTACAAACGTTTGCTCCCGCAAATCGAGAAGATTCCTATCGTTGATATGCACGCGCATCCCGGATATTGGGACGACACCGATGTAGACGCCATGGCCGTTACCGTCACTGACCTCGATCCTCTCCGCACCCGCACCAACAATCCGGAGTGGGTTACAGCCGCGAAAGCTTTGTATGGCTACCCCTACACAGATTTTTCACCTGACCACGTTCGCTGGCTTTATGAAAAAGATGACGAACTGCGCAAACAGGGTGCGAATGAGTACTTCAACAAGACTCTCGATAAGGTCGGAATCCAGGCGGGTGTAGCCAACCGCGTCGCCATGGACTATCTGGAAGGCAATTCGCGTTTCCGCTGGGTAGTGTTCGTGGATCCATTCATGTTTCCATTCGACAATCGCGATCTGGCCATCAATCCCGATCGCGCGGTATTTTTCCCCATCCAGGAGAAAGCCCTCCACCGATACTTGACCCAGGCTGGCATGTCGCAACTGCCGCCCGATCTCGCCGGTTATGAAGCGGCGATGATGAAGGTACTCGAGCAGGTCAAATCACAAGGCGCGCTGGCCATCAAGTTTGAAGCGCCTTACTTTCGTTCGCTGGTTAACATCAGCGATCCGCCGCGGGAAAAAGCGGAGGCTATCTACCGCCGATATGCGGCGGGCGGCGTTCCCTCGAATGAGGATTATGTCATTTTCCAGGATTACGTCTTCCGTTATCTGATCGCGCACGCAGGCCCGATGAAACTTGAGGTGCACATCCACTCCGCCGTAGGCAGCGGAAATTACTATCACCTGGTCGAAGGCAATGCCATGGACCTGGAGAACATTCTTAAGGACCCGCGTTACAAGGACACGATTTTTGTCATGATTCACGGCGGTTTTCCGTACGATCGACAGTCGATCTGGCTGGCAGCCCTCCCCAATGTGTATCTCGACTCGTCGGAATTCATTCTGCTGGTATATCCGGCGGAGTACAGCCGCATTCTCAAATTGTGGTTTGAAACGTTTCCCGAAAAAGTTGTTTTTGGCTCCGATTGCTTTCCGTATTCGCGGGAAGTGGCCGTGCCCGAAACCTACTGGGTAGCCGTGTACACGGCTCGCACTGCGGCAGCTGCGGCTTTGGCCCAAATGGTCTCCGAAGGAGAAGTCACAGAGCCGAGGGCGCTTGAGATTGCCCGCGACTACTTCCATGATACGAGCGCGAAGCTGTTCGGCTTGCCGACATTGCCGCGCGCTGGAAATCAGATGACAACCGCAGCTACGGCAACCCCACATGCCGCTCCGTAGCTGATAAAGTCATATGCGTGAAGCGGGGGCGTAGCACAGAAAGCCTTTGCCTCTGTGACGCTTCAGTGGCCTCGGTTTTCCGTCAGCACCAGCACAGAACACAGAAATACGATCCTCGGCTTCGTTTACCGATCCTGTCGCCAACGAGAGGACTTATGACTCAGGATGGCTTTATACCCATTGAAGTGAACGAGAGGTCAAGAACCGACATTGTCGAGCGGGGCTTTAGCCGTCAGCCGCTCAGAGTTGACGAAGAGATAGCGCGCACGCTCGATGCGTTGTCACATGCCGCGTGGTCCATGGCAAGAGATAAATATTATGACGGGGGCGACCGGTATCGTTCGCTAAATCGGCTCTGCGCCGAGGTCGTCGAAGGCGGCGTCAAAGTGTCGCTTATTGAAGAGAGTACGCCCTACGTGCAGCTGAAAAAATACAACACCACAATCGGCGATGTTCCGCGAGAGTATGCTCCCCTGCCGCAGGAGGTTGCCGGGGCTGCAGGTGTTCGCAAGATAATTGCCTATCATCTCTCATACCTGCCGCTCTCGAAGGTGGGTGCGAAATATTTAGTGAACATGCATGTGATCCGCTTCACCGCGCGGCCGGGTCGACCCTGCGACACCAGCCCACCCGGCTTGCACAAAGACGGAGAAAAATACATAGTGACCCATCTGTTGAGCCGCTGCGGAGCGGTTGGAGGCGAAGTCGTTATCACTGATAATGACAAACACGAAATCGACCGCTTCACCATGCGCGAGTCGGGCGAGTGTTATGTCTTCGACGATGATCGGGTATGGCACATGTTGACGCCAGTTGCCGTGCTACAAGGCAACGAGTTCGCCTACCGTGACACCCTCGCCTTCGATATGCTGCCCGAAGGTTGGGAACCCCCGAAGTGACGTCGATTTCATTGGGTCGCCGTTCACAACTAAATCGTCTCGTCGCGATCTGCTTTTTACACAGTTGAGGAATCACATCTGCCTCTTCTTATCTGGCCGACTTCAGGATATTTTTAAACGCATCGCTGGAGCAGAGGCGATGCGGCCAGTAACGACAGCCTGCCTCGGACCTGCAACAGTGCCTGACTCTTTTCCATTGCTCCGGAACGTCCAAATGCAGTGCTTGGTTTGTATTCATTGCCACTTTTACCAGCCGCCACGGGAAAATGCATGGCTAGAAGCGGTTGAATCGCAGGACTCGGCTGCTCCTTACCACGATTGGAACGAACGGATCACGGCAGAATGTTACTTGCCGAACGGTGCGTCACGCATACTGGATGGCCAGCGGCGAATTACGAAAATCGTCAACAACTATGCTCGGATCAGCTTCAATTTCGGCCCAACTTTGCTGTCGTGGATGGAAGCGCGCACCCCGCAGGCCTACGAGCAAATTCTGAAAGCTGACGGCGAAAGCCAAAAAATATTTTCCGGTCACGGCTCGGCCATCGCACAAGCTTATAACCATCTCATTCTTCCTTTAGCAAACTCCCGTGACAAACGGACGCAAATCGCATGGGGGCTTCGGGACTTCCAGCATCGCTTTCGACGAGATCCAGAGGGCATGTGGCTTCCCGAAACCGCGGTGGATGTGGAGACACTCGAAATCCTAAGTTCCGCGGGCATCAAATTCACAATTCTTGCTCCACACCAGGCAGCTAAGCTGCGATCGGATGCTGATTCGGGGTGGATCAACGTCAATGGCCAGGGGATTGACTCGCGACGCGCCTACATTTGCAACCTGCCATCCGGTCGCAGCATTGGTCTCTTTTTTTACGATGGGGAAGTCTCGCGCGCGGTCGCCTTCGAGAAATTGCTCTTCAGCGGCGAGAACCTCGCGCGAAGGCTGACCAGCAGGTTCGATCCCGAAGGGGATTCTGCGCAGCTTATCCACATTGCGACGGATGGCGAAACCTACGGCCATCATCATGTGCACGGCGACATGGCGCTTGCGTATGCACTCGACTACATCGAACAAAGCAAGCTCGGGAGACTCACGAACTACGGCGAGTATTTCGCGCAGCATCCGCCTTCGCAAGAAGTGGAAATTCTGGAGCGCACGTCCTGGAGTTGTATGCATGGCGTTGCACGGTGGGAAAGCAATTGCGGATGCAACTCCGGCTCGAATCCTCACTGGAAACAGGAATGGCGAAAACCGCTGCGGGATGCGCTCGACTGGCTGCGCGACGAACTCACCGATTTGTACCATGGCGGCGCGAAAGAGCTGCTACAAGATCCCTGGATCGCTCGTGATGAGTATGTCAAAGCTGTAATCGACCGTTCAGCGCGCACTGTGGACAACTTCCTGGATGAGCACGCGATACGGCATTTATCTCCCGATGAGAAGGTACGCGCGTTGCGGTTGCTCGAAATGCAGCGGCATCTGATGCTGATGTATACGAGTTGTGGATGGTTCTTCGACGAGCCAACCGGGCCCGAAACCGTCCAGGTTCTTCACTACGCCGGCCGCGCGGTGCAATTAAGCGAGCAGTTGTTTGGTGGGCAGCGCGAAGAGCAGTTCCTGATCCAGCTGGAAAAAGTTTGGAGTAACATCTCGGAGTTTGGCAATGGCCGAAGTATTTACGAGAGATTCGTCCGGCCTGCGATGTTGGATCTCTGCGGCGTTGCCGCGCATTATGTCATCAGCTCGCTTTTTGACGGTTACCGTGACGCGAAGTCAATGTATTGTTACGACGCGCACTTGCTCGAATTGCATCCTTTCGACAACGGCAGGGCTAAATTTGCGATTGGGCGTGCTCGGATCAGTTCACGCACGACTCGCGGCCAACTGAAGTTCTGCTTTGCGGTGCTGTATCTAGGAGAACACAACCTGACTGCCGGAATTCGCCCGTGCCGTGGCACGGAAGGATTTCGGTCGTTGCTGGAACAGGGAAGTGCGGCATTTTCAAGCGAAGACTTCGCCGGGTGCTTACGCGTAATTGAAGATTGGTTTCCCGGCGCCACTTACTCTCTTAAGTCGCTGTTTCATGACGAGCGACAACGGATTCTGAAGCAAATCGTTCATTCTGCGTTGGCTGACATCGAGCGCGTCTACGGCAAGGTGTATCGGCAGCATGCTTCCCTGATCAGCTTTCTCTCCGAACTTCACCTGCCGATCCCGCCAATTCTGCAAGTATCGGCGAATTTCGTGCTCGGGAATGCCATTCAACATTGTTTGAGGGAAGAAACACCGGATGTCGGCCGCATCCGAAAACTTCTGGATACTGCCACGCGGGACGGGATCAGCCTTGAGGTCTGCTGTCTGGGATCGGTGCTGCGTGAGCGTTTAGAGATCGGACTGGAGCGGTGGGCGGCAGATCCATTCGACTCAACCACGCTTGCGACGCTGGAAGCACTGCTCCTTTTAGCACAAGACCCGCTTTTCAAATTGGACCTCTGGCGGGCGCAGAACGTGTATCACGAACTATTGCAGGCGATCTCGCCCGCACAAGATGCGCGGCTCACCCCACGATGGCTTGAACGCTTTCAACGGTTGGGTGATCTCCTGGGAGTGGCCGTTGAGGGCATCACAGTCGAATCGCCAGCCGTCCTGCCAGAGGGAATTGCGGCGAAATCTGAGGCCGTCGTGCTGATTTCCGACAGCCTCGAAACCGAAGCGCCAACTCGCATGCTCGCGGCTACCTGACACGCTCTGCAGAAAATTAGAACTCGTAGCGGAGTGCGAACTGCATAACCCTCGGTTGCGTTAACAGACTTGTGTACACTCCGAAATTATTCGGTTGCTGCGTGAGAGACGTCAGCAGAGATGAGCCCACACCCTGCGCATTAAAGCGCGTGAGGTTCAGGACGTTGAACACCTCCCAACGAAACTGCAAGCTGTGAGCTTCGTTATACGGCATCTTCCAGCGCTTCACTAAGCTCATATCCAAACCGGCATAGCCATCTCCGCGAAGAACATTGCGAGAGCCGACCTGCCCTGGCAGCGGCAAGGTGAAGGCGGCCTGCGCGGCAGCGGGATCGGCGAACACGTTCACTTGTCCATTACCCTTGAACGTACCGGTTTTCGGTTTTGCGGTTTCCTGCGCGATAGCGGTCAAGAACCAGTCCGTGGGCCAGCGCTGCCCGCCATCTACACTGAAGGGAAATCCGCTGGTCCAGCGGGCCACACCGGAAAGTTGCCAGTTGCCGATGATGCCGTTCAACACGCCGCCAGCGTTGCTGGCGAGCGCACGTCCTCTGCCGAAGGGAAGGTCCGCAATCCAATTGAGATTCAACTGGTGCGTGAGATCGAAATCGGAAGGCGCTCGAGCCAGCTTCGGCGAAAACGCGTTAGCCAATCGGCTCCCCACCAGTCCGATATTGGTGTAGCCGTACACGGCAAATCCGACGCGCGACGCCGCCGAAGTAATGTCCAGGGATTTCGAGAAGGTGTAGTTCAGATCGAATTGAACGCCACGGCTGAATTGCTTTCGCAGGCTGGCCTGGAGCGCATGATAACTGGAACTGCCGATTGAACTCCAGGCGTACATCGAGAATGCCTGATTGTTGAGGAATTGACCGAGTTTGTTATTGAAGAAATAGGAGCCCGAACCGATGTTGTCGCCGATCCCTCCATAGGAATCGATGTCGGCCAAACCCACGATCTCATCGCCAATCACCGAGAGTGCCGGGTTGTAATACATGTTGAACACTTCTTGAATCAGGCTGTCGGTGGGGTTGTGGGAGGGATTGACTCCCGTCAGGAAGGTGTCCGAATAGTAGGCGGCGCCCGGCCGGAGGGGCGGGATCATATCAATCCAATAGCGAGAGGTTGGGCCGAGCATCGCCGCTGTGATGCTTTCGATCTGCGCCTGTGTGATGGTGGCCTGGTAAAAATTCGTCGGTTTTCCTCCGTTATTCGCTAACGCAAACTTCCTCGCCAGATTGGAAAGCGCCGATGCTGCCTTGTAGTAATCGATTCCCGTCTTTGGATCGACAATATCCAGTGGCTGAGTTAAATCGCGCTGGGTGAGCAGATCGCGGCCGAAGCGCCCAACGTAGGAAAGCTGCAGCGAAAAACGTTGCGGCAGTTCACGCCCGATCGAAAAATCGACAGTGTAAGCATGCGGTGTCTTTAGCGTGTTGTCGGTGCCCCAGAGATTGGCCTGCCCTGTTGTGCTTGGAATCTGCGGAAAGCCTCCTGCGGGCGGTGGCTGCAAGAATAGAACAGGAGGTCTACCGATGTTGTACTTGGGAATGGTATTGATGGCAGTGATACGAGGCAGATCCTCGGCACTAGTGACGCCAAACGTGCAGCAAGCGTTCTGCAAAGTTGTGGTCAAGCCGGCTGAACCGATCTGGTCGAAGGTATTCAGGAGCGCGAAGCCGGCGCGGTCGTATACCCGGCTGGCCCCGACACGGATGACGGTCTTGTCGTTATCGCCAAAGATCTTCCGGAGCAGCGCACTTTCAGGGCGAGGCGAGTAGGCAATCGAGATTCGCGGAGACCAATCGGTTTTTTCGGAAGGATAGAAGCCGGGACCATTATTCACAGGACCACCCAAATTGAACTCGATCGGAGGCATCGATGTATATCCCAGACCACGCTCCATGTTGGCAACATTTTGGTTGAACTGCGTCCCCAAACCGTAAGTGGGAGCCGTCTGCAGTCCGTTGGTTTCCCATGGTGGAGGAAAGAACGACCAGCGCAGGCCGTAA
>JAFAGX010000431.1 GCA_019237515.1 Acidobacteriaceae bacterium | reverse complement strand
CCGAGAAAAACGCATTATTGTTGTCCGCGCCATCCACCAGGTAGCTCGACTGAAATCCGCGAATCCCGCCAAAAGCCAGATCCCCGTTAGAACCTGACGTCATGCCCCGCGGATCCTGGGTCACCCCTGGCGTCATCAGTGCTAGATCCGTGAATCGTCGCCCATCCAGCGGCAACTCATCAATCGCACGCGTCTCAATCCACGACGAGACAGCGGTTGCTTGCGTGTCGACGGTCGGCGGCGCACCGGAAACGGTAATGGCCTCTCGAGCCCCGGCCACGCGTAATTTGAACTGGATTTCGGTGAGCCCGCCAACCGCGACCTGAAGCCTGGGCGTGACTTGAGCAGACATCCCCGTCGCCGTAGCGCGCCCCGTGTAGCCGCCCGGCGGCAGGATCTCAAATGCAAAGCGCCCTTCCGCATTGGTCGCGATCGAGTAACGAAAGCCCGTCTCAACGTTGATGAGCACCACCGTCGCATCGGGAATAGCACCCCCGCTTGCGTCCAGCACCGTGCCCTTTACCGCACCAGTTGAAGCATCTTGAGCTGCCGCGCTCACCGCCAGAAGCAGAACGAAGACAACCCGTGACCACCTGTGACGCTTTGCTTTTTTAGCTGCTGACACCGGGCTTTGGAAGGTTGACGTTCTAAGCGCCCTGAGAACACAGAATCGACTGGAACCACACATAACGTTTCACCACAAATTGAGTTCGAAACGGCGGGTCCAGTGCGGGCGGGAGACACCCTCGATATATCAGGCCGTCAACTGTCTAGTCTGTGAGATGTCGCACTTAGGTGAAAAATCCTTCCCGACGTGGGAAAAAACACTGCCGTACCCCAGGTTCCGTGGTGCCCCAGGTTCCGCGAGCGCATTCCGCGAGCTAACCTGGGAGACATCGAGCGTCTCAGTCTCTGAGTTTCTCCTGAACCAGTTCCTCGGCGCGTTTGAAAACTTCATCTTCTGACATCGCGGTGGAATCCAGCACGAGCGCATCCGGCGCGGGCGCCAGAGGCGAAACTGCTCGCGTCCGGTCGCGTTGATCGCGCATCCGCAGTTCCGCCGCGGTCATCTCGGCAGCCACTCCCTGCAAGTTATGCTGCCGCAGTCGTCTCTGTTCCCGGATCACGGGATCCGCATCGAGAAAGATTTTCACATCCGCATTAGGGAAAACCTTCGTCCCAATGTCGCGCCCTTCCATGACCACGCCTCCGCCGACCCCCATTTCCTGCTGGCGCGCGACCATCCACTCTCGCACCTTGGGATGAACCGAAACGCGAGATGCGGCTTCTGTCACGTCAGTTTCCCGGATGCGCTGCGTAACATCTCTCCCATCCAGCAGCACACGATTTCCCGTGGCTGCCGGCTCGAGCTGAATACGCGAGTTCTGCGCCAACTTCAGCAGCGCATCTTCATCTCCGAACGAGATATCGTTAAGGATTGCCTTCAGCGCCAGCGCCCGATACATGGCGCCGCTTTCCAGATTGGTGTATCCCAGCTTGCGTGCCAGCCGCGAAGCGATGGTGCTCTTTCCCGCGCCCGCTGGGCCGTCAATGGCAATGATCAGTTTTCGAGGCGAATCGCTCATCAGATAGACATGCGATTGTACACGGTGTTCCGAAAGGCTCTAGACCGATGAACCACGGGCAGACCTACCTCATCACTTCGGGAGTGGCTTGGAGCAGGCTGCGGGTGTAAGCATCCCTAGGCTGCTCCGTAATTTGTTGGGTTGGCCCGACTTCGACCAACTTTCCGCGATACATTACGGCGATGCGCGTGGCCAGGTAACGAACCAGCGGCATGGAGTGCGAGATAAAGAGATACGTCAGGCCAAATTCCCGCTGTAACTGTGCCAGCAGATTCACGATTTGCGCCCCCACACTCACATCCAACGCCGACACCGGTTCGTCCGCCACAATGAATTTAGGATGCAATGCCAGGACGCGCGCGATCCCGATCCGCTGCCGTTGCCCGCCGCTGAACTCATGGGGAAATCTGTTACGTGCAGACTGATCGAGCCCCACCGCCTTGAGTAACTCGCCGACGCGCGTACGCCGCGCCTCAGCGCTTGTATTGGTTCCGTTCCCGCCACCATGAATCAACATCGGCTCTGCGATAATCTGCTCGACCCGCATTCGTGGATCGAGAGACCCGAACGGATCTTGGAAGATAATCTGCATGTCGCGGCGGAGTGCGCGCATTTCCGCGGAACTTGCGGTCAGCAAATCCTTGCCCTCATAAAGAATTGACCCAAAAGTTGGCTCGATAAGCCGCAGGATCATGCGCCCGAG
>JAFAGX010000387.1 GCA_019237515.1 Acidobacteriaceae bacterium | reverse complement strand
CTTCTGCCAAGGTTGGATAATTGAAGACGGTGTCGCGAAAATACTCCAGTGTGCCACCCAGCGTGAGAATGGCTTGGCCGATGTGCACAATCTCCGCGGCGCGATCGCCAATCACATGCACGCCAAGTAGTTTGAGTGTGTCGGTATTGAATAGAAGTTTGAGCAGGCCCTGCTCATCGCCGAGCATTTGGCCCTTAGCCAATTCCGCGTAACGCGCCAGACCCACTTCGTAAGGCATCTTTTCCTGAGTCAATTGCTCTTCCGTTTGGCCTACCATTGAGATCTCAGGGATCGTATAGATGCCATAAGGAATAAGGTTGGGCGGCATTTTGCCGGGCTGTCCGAACATGTGGCAACTCGCCAAACGGCCTTGCTCCATCGAAGTGCTTGCCAGGGCCGGGAACCCGATCACATCACCTGCCGCATAAACGTGCGGAACCGCCGTCTGAAAGTGTTCATTGACCGACAGTTTGCCGCGGCCGTCTGCACTAAGCCCGGCTGCGGCCAGGTTCAGGAGATCACTGTTCGCTTGGCGGCCAATCGTGTATAGCAAATTTTGGCCGTGAACACTTTTGCCGCTCTCGAGCTTTGCGAAAACCCGGTCTTTCTGTTCATCAAAGCCGACAGAAACGACCTTTTCGCCAAGCCGGAAGACCGTTCCCAGCTGCCGCAACTGGAAGCACAAGCTCTCCACGATTTCACGGTCGGCGAAATCCAGCAGCACTGGCCTTTGATCGAGGAGCGTGACTTTCACTCCTAGCGCGGCAAACATCGATGCATATTCGAGGCCGATGATTCCAGCGCCCACCACGATCAGATCCCGCGGGACCTCCGGCAATTCCGGGACCTGGTCGGAATCGAAGATCCGCTTGCCATCGATCGGAATGTCGTCGCTGTGTGCGGGACGCGTGCCACAGGCAATCAGCACATGACTAGTGCGAATGAGCTGACTACCGTCCTCGCTCTTGATTTCAATTGTCTGAGGGTCAAGAAACTGAGCCACACCTTCGAATGCCGTCACATAATTGCGGCGAAGCTGAGCCTTGATGACTTCGATTTCTCTCGCCATCACGGCTTGTGAGCGAAAAACGAGGTCGGACATCGCGATGCGGTCCTTAAGCGCATAACCGCGACCATAGAATGTCCGCTGGCGCAGCCCGCTCAAGTACAACACCGCTTCGCGCAGCGTCTTGCTCGGAATCGTGCCGGTATGGACGCAAACTCCGCCCATCGTCATCTTGCGATCGATGATTGCGACTTTCTTCCGCATTTTCGCGGCGCAAATGGCCCCCTTCTGTCCCGCGGGCCCGCTGCCAATCACGACCAGATCGAATTGGTTGTTTTCCATGTGCGACTTCACTCAGCGCAGTTCAGGTAAGTGCGTTAGACCAAAAGTCATAATCGCGTTTTTCGTCGCAACGATAAAGTTACGACTGAGCTATGCCCGGAGATCAAGTTCACGCGCAGAACTCTAATGTGGTTCTAACAATCGGAAACACCAGCGCTCCGGGAATGCTATCTGTTGCGACTTATCAGTTGGCCGAGAGGACAAGTCAGAGAGCGAGTAATGAAGTAATCAGGCAAGTTCAATCTGCGCTCATAGAAAGAACTTGCCGCTCCGGAACTGAGGCAAATTCCGTGTCTATCTTCTTCTCCGCCAACTTGATGAAGAAATCCTGCACGCTGAAATGGTTTCCGTTGCGGCTGATTCGCATGCTGCCGTTGTTATGGGCGCGGGCATAAATACCATCCGACCCTAAAATGCGAGTTTTGCTATCGTCGCGAAGATAGTTCACCAGAATCTCCTCGTGGACTCGCCGGCGAAGCAACGAATCCTTCAACGGAAACATAACCTCGACACGTTCGTAAAGATTCCGTGGCATCCAATCGGCGCTGCCCAGATAAATCAGAGGTTCACCGCCATTTTCAAAGTAGAAGATCCGGCTATGCTCGAGGAATCTTCCCACGATGCTGTGCACGCGAATTCGATGGCTTAATCCTCGAACGCCGGGCCGTAAGGCACAGCCACCGCGCACAATCAGATCAATTTCGACTCCGGCCCGCGAAGCACGATAAAGCGCTTCAATCATCGGCTGATCGATGAGGGCATTCACCTTGGCGACAATTCGAGCCGGCCGCCTGCGGCGAGCATGATTTGCCTCGCGATCAATGAGCTCGATGCAGTTCTTCGCCAAATCCACGGGAGAAACGAAAAGCGGCTTGTAATTGGGTTGTTCCGAGCGCGCCGTCAGGAAGTTGAAAACCGCATGCACGGCAGAGGTGATTTCCGGGTCGCAAGTGAGCAGACTGAGGTCGGAATAAAATTTCGCAGTGGATGGGTTGTAATTGCCAGTGCCGAGATGGGCGTATTGGCGTATTTCTCCGTCGCCGTCTTGTCGGGCCAACAAGGCCAGCTTGCAATGGGTTTTCAGTCCGACCAATCCGTGGAAGACCTGCACCCCAGCTTCCTCGAGCGATCGTGCCCAGCGAATATTAGGAGCTTCATCGAAGCGGGCTTTGAGCTCCACGACTACCGTCACTTCCTTGCTCTGTGCCGCTTCAATCAAAGCCCGCACAACCGGAGAATCCTCGCTGGTACGGTAAAGCGTCTGTTTGATGGACAGCACATGCGGATCATGCGCGGCAGATTCAATGAACTTTACGACTGGCTCATAAGAATCATAAGGATGGTGGAGCAAAACGTCGCCTTTTCTGATCTGCTCAAACAGATTGGCGATCTTCGGAGCAAAGCTGAAGGCCTTCGGCACGAACGGCTGAAACTTCAGGTCTGGCCGTGATGTCTGGTCATAAATTGCGAAAAGCCGCGAGAGATTGACCGGGCCTGGGGTCTTGAATACCTGCCATTGGCGCAAGGCGAATTGCTGGGTCAGCGGCTCGACAATTTCTGCGCTCGCATCGGACTGGATTTCCAGCCGCACCACATCACCTTTACGCCGATTGTGCAGCTGTGCATCGACGAGATCCAGCAAACTGCGCGACTCTTCCTCGTGGAGATAGAGATTGCTGTTTCGGGTTGCGCGAAATGCGCCTGACGAGATCACCACGTAGCCTTTGTACAAATTCCGCGTGTGCGTTTCGATGAGATCGTGCAAGAAGATGAAATCTGTTGTGCCATTCTTGGTGGGAACCCTCACCAGCCGAGGCAGTTTGCGGGGGACTGTCGTTACTCCGAGGTAGGTTATCGACTGCCGACGGTGGTGGCGAAGCTGGAAGGCGACACACAAGGCCTTATTGATGACGTGCGGAAAGGGATGAGACGGATCGATGGTGACAGGCGTCAGAATCGGATCCACCTGCCGAGTGAAAAACAAGTCCATGGCATCGCGGCCGGTACGGTCCAATGATGCGACAGAG